>NZ_JBVYOJ010000029.1:0-68401 GCF_056120465.1 Paenibacillus sp. sgz302148 | reverse complement strand
CCGAAGGAATAACTCCGCTCGACTTGCATGTATTAGGCACGCCGCCAGCGTTCGTCCTGAGCCAGGATCAAACTCTCCATTAAAGAAAAGCTGATTTGTGCTCAATTTAAAACTTTGGCTTATTCGCTCGTTGTTCAGTTTTCAAAGAACAATTCGTTTCTTTCTTGCATCACCGCGTCTCAGCGGCGACTCTTATACTATATCACTTCGCCCATCGTTTTGCAAGTACTTTTTTTTCGCTATCGACTTTTGTCTTCGCGTCCAATTCGTATTTGCCTTATTAGGGGCGAGGAATAATGTATCATGGACCGGCTATACATGTCAAGCATCAATTTTTCTGGCGTGTAGATTTAGCGTTTCTAGCGTATTTGGACAGCTCTTTGGGCGTTGCAAAGCGGGCATACATCCGGAAAATGATTTTGTACCGGTTGGAGATCGCGTTTTTGATTTCACCTTCAAGTCTGGAGTCGCTCAAATCAAGCAGCATTTCGTCAAGCTCTTTGCGAAGCACGTAATCAAGCTCCCTGCATTCCCGATCATTGAATAAAATCCCTAGCATACGATAACGTCCTCCTTGGCAACCTGGTTCAACAAAATCGGATTTTTTGTCGCCGTTTTGTATTGCGTTACTGTTATGCTCAGATTTTCCCATTTTTATGATCTTGCAGATCAAAAATATTAACCTCTCATTAACCAGAAAGTAAACGTACTCTCGATAATCGCCGCTATCAATAGGCCTGCGACAACGATAACCATCATCGGAACCGAGAAACGCAAATAACTCTCTAGAGCACGTTCTTTCGCAAACGCCTCTTGACGCGACGGACGGATGGAACGAATGATCGTTTGCACAATGAGTGCGCCGAAACGGATTCCGTAGGCGCAAGCGAGGATGATCATCGGGATCTCAATAATTCCGTGCGGCAATATCCCTTTAACAATCAATTCAGCTATATTCGCCCCATTCGCAGAACTGATAAAAAACAGCCGCCCGATTATCATCCCGTTAAATACGATAAACACAACCGGAATAAACCCGAACGCACCGCCCAAAAACATGACGAAAATCGATTTAATGGCATTATTCAAGAAGATGAAGATCAAAAAATAAAGCTGAGGGTTGTCCTGAGTGCTCAGCTGCTGAGAAATGTTGCTTATTCCTCTCAACTGATTGTCCAGGAATAAGCTGATCGGATTTGAAGATCCGCCTACCACGATACCTGCGAAGAAAAGCACGAATGTCACACCGATGTAGTGCCGCATTTCATAGAAATGCTGAAGAATTGCCCGTTTGTTGAACATGGGAGCCTCCTAAAAAATTTGGCATCAAGCGAAAATCGGAAGAATATCTCAGTTGTACGAGCATACATTGAAAGTAAACAAGCCTATGGAAAGTTAAGAGAGGAGCGCCTGGTGAACATGAACTTTTTTTATGTGCTCAACGGAAAAAAAATGAAGCAATATTTCTTCATCGCAGTTGCCGTCTTATTTGCGGTAGGGGTCGTTTATGTGGAAAGAGACAATATTTCCGTATTCTCGTATAACGGACCTTCCGCCGTCTACAGCGTACCGACAGAGAAGAAACAAATCGCCCTGACATTCGACATCAGCTGGGGAGAAAAACGAACCGAACCGATTTTGAACATTCTTAAAGAGAAGAATATCAAAAATGTTACATTCTTCTTATCCGCTCCTTGGAGCAAAAGCCATCCGGATCTCGTCAAAAAAATTGTGGACAGCGGTTTTGAAATTGGCAGCCATGGATATAAGCACGACAATTACAGCAAATTCAGCGATGAGGAAATTCGCAAGCAAATCACGACGGCCCACTCTATCTTATCCGAGGTAACCGGCAAACAGCCGAACTTGATCCGCATGCCAAACGGGGATTTCGACAAACGCGTTCTGCGCATCGCAAACGAGTTGAATTATACCGTCATTCAATGGGATACGGATTCCCTTGATTGGAAAAATCTCGGCGCGGAGGACATCGTGAACCGTGTCGTGACCAAAGCTCATGCGGGCGATATCGTACTGCTGCACGCAAGCGATTCCGTAAGGCAAACGCACGAGGCGCTTCCGGTTATCATCGATAAGCTCCGTGCCGAAGGCTACGAGTTCGTTACGGTCAGTCAATTGCTTAAGCAAACGGACTTAAACGAAAAACAGGTCGAAGACAAGACGACGTTTTATCAAAATCTGGAGGCCGCAGGGTACGGGCTATAACTTTCGAGAGCTATTTCGCCACTGCGGCGGAAGGCTCTCTTCTGCTTTTGACAAGCCGGTGCAGCATCAAAATTTGGTATGCATTGCAAATAAACAAAGGCAGCATCATAAACAAGATGGTTGTATTATTGTTCTGCTGCAGCGCCGGAACGGCTTCCAGCGTCGTGAGCGTCGTCATGAAAAACAACGTCGGGATAAACGCCGATTTATTCGTCATCTTAGACTTCCAATATGCAACCGCAAGCGATACTAGCAGAAGAACGACCGAGACGTCGTAATAAGGAAGCCACTGCTCCGTCCCGGCCCTCAAATAACGCAAAAAGCCTAATTCGAACAAAGCGACAAGGATCGCAAACAACTGCACAAAGTTCCATGTTGATTTGCGGCGGAAAAATCCGTTCGCGAAATAATTGACGGTCAAATATGCAAAAAAGCCCATTTGACTAATAATGCTGATTGTCATGCCGACAAGCGACATCGAAAAAACGTTAAAACCAACCTCGGACAATCCCAAAATATCCACTTTCTGATCGTTAAGCAGCAACCCCATTCCCGTCGCCACAGCGCCGACCGCCCCGATTAACAGCGTAGTCCAAAATAAAAAGAACCAACGTTTTAAGTTCAAAACCTTCTCCTCCTGGTGCGTATATTCCCCGTTTATTTTACCAACGTTCACAACAAAAAGCCAATATCCCGCGTCATAAACCGCTTGCTCCTTCGGCATAATAACAGCATCACCGCTTAGGAAGGGAGCAAATGATGACCGATGCGGAAATCAACAAAATTATGGATTATGGGATGCGGTGCTTTGTTGCTTTTATCCGGTTGTACCGGCGGCCAATCTTCCGGCGGCGGTCAGCCGAGCTATAAGGAAATGAAATCGATGGTTGTCGATATCCTCCAAAGTGAGGAAGGCAAAAAAGCATTGCAGGAAGCACAAGCGAGCAGTAGCGGCCCCGCAATGCAAATGAAGATGTTGAAAGACGATACCCAATTAAAAATGACGGTAAAGGACGTACTTACCGCTCCGGATTTTCATAAGCAAATGGAAAAAATCATGACCGATCCTAAGTTTTCCGGAGATTTCGCCAAAGCGATCAGCAAGGAAAACAAACAGCTGCATAAAGATTTGATCAAGGACCCGGATTATCAAAAAGCGGTCGGCGAAATTATAAAAACATCCGAATTCGATAAAATGATTCTGGACGTCATGAAAAGTTCCCAATTTCGGAAGCAAACAATGATGGTCATGCAGGAATCGATGGATAATCCCCTGTTCAAGGTAAAAATGATGAAGCTGTTGGATAAAGTCGTTGAAGAACAGTTGAAACCAAAGCCGGAAGCTGAAGGTGAAGGCAAGGGAAAAGGAAAAGGCAAAGGTAAAGGCAAAGGCGCCGGGGGAAGCAGCGGCGGTGGTGGCGGAAGCAGTAAATAAATTTTGCGTATGCATATAAGCCTGAAATTAAAAAAAGGCTGTCGCGTGAAGCGACTAGCCTTTTTCCGTTATGGCGATAATCCGTTCGGCGACATCCAGATAGATGCGGCCAGTCGCACTGTCCGCACTATAGACGGAAGGCGAATAATCCGGCTCTGTCGGCAAATTATCCGGGGCGCCCAGCGGAATCTGGGCCAGCATCTCGGTGTGCAGCGTCTCGGCCAGCTTCGCTCCGCCGCCGCGACCGAAGATGTAATCTTTGTTGCCGCAGCTGCCGCATTCATAATAGGACATATTCTCGATGACGCCGAGAATGTCATGATTGGTCCGCACGGCCATCGCCCCGGCCCGGGCCGCAACGAAGGAAGCCGTCGCATGCGGCGTCGTCACGATTATTTCATTGCTCTGCGGAATCATCTGGTGAACGTCCAGCGCGACGTCGCCGGTTCCCGGCGGCAGATCGAGCAGCATATAGTCGAGCTCTCCCCAGTTCACTTCGTTAAAGAAGTTGCGCAGCATTTTGCCGAGCATCGGGCCGCGCCATATGACCGGAGCGTTATCTTCAACGAAAAACCCCATAGACATCACTTTAACGCCAAATCGTTCGATCGGCGTAATTCGTTCGTCGTTCACTTCCGGACGTTCCTCAATGCCCATCATATCGGGCACGCTAAAGCCATAAATATCGGCATCGATCACGCCTACCTTCTTGCCTTGACGCGCAAGAGCAACGGCTAGGTTCACGGTTACGGTCGATTTGCCGACTCCCCCTTTGCCGCTTGCGACGGCAATAAAGCAGACATTAGAGTCTTTGCCAAGCAGTTGAGCGGAAGCTACGGCTTTGGCGTGTCCAATCGGCCCTTGAGCCTCTTTAGGCGGCTCGGCGCCCGCACTCGAAGCTTTGCGTTTCAGATCGTTCAGCTCGACCTCCGAGATCGGGCGGAAACGGATATGCGGATCCGGGATACCTACCTTCTGAAGCGCCTCTACAATCTCCCGCTGAATGCCTTCTTTGGTCCGTTCGCTCTCCGGCGTTAATACAACGGTCAACGAGGCTTGGCCTTCCTTCACCATGATATCGCGGATGAAGTTCAACTCAACGAAGCTGCGATGAAACTCGCCGTCGATGAGAAAGCGCAATGATTCCAGCAGTTGTTCCTTCGAAACCATCGGTTTTCACCTCTATATGTTTGAAATGGTATGTACATGTTCCTTGTTCATTATAGCATAGTTTTACGGTGAACCAAGTTTTTCGCCTGATACGTAACGCAGGATGCCCTTATACATCGAAGCGGCCACCTTCTTCTGGTACGTCTCGTCCGCCAGCTGCCGCGCCTCGCTCGGATTCGACAAGAAACCGACCTCCACCAGGGCGCTTGGAGGCAATGCTTCTTTCAACAAATACACTTTATCTACCGTAAGCACTACACGTTCCGTGTTGGCAAGATTACGTTTTATTTCGTTCTGAATAAACGTAGCCAATGTTTTGCTGTCGGGATTTCGAGGGTAGTAGAACGTTTGTGCGCCTGCCCAGCGGGTCGATGGGATGCTATTCATATGAATGCTGATCAGCACATCGGGATGATGCGAGTTGACGAATTCAACCCGGCGCTTCAGATCCTCCGTCTTCCGCTTGCTGAGCCCTTTCGTCGCGGCATCCGCCAAATCGGTATCGGTCTCACGCGTCATGATGACAAGAGCCCCGGCTTGCTGCAAATAATCGCGCAAATGAAGCGCGATAGCCAGATTGATGTCCTTCTCGATCAAGCCTTCCTTACTGGAAGCACCGCCGTCCGCACCGCCGTGCCCTGCGTCGATGGCGATCGTCTTCCCGGATAAAGGCAGCGTCCAGAAGCTCCATGTCGTAGTCGTCGGCATCTCATACGCGAACACAGCGACGACGGAGCAAACAAGCAGGACCGCTGCCATGAGCTTCAACGCGCCGCGGGCATTCAGCCATACAATCAACCTTCTGCGTACACGCATGAAAAAATCCACCTCTTGTCCATATAGATTCTTTATCATCTTATGGGACAGGGTGGATGTTTATACCTATATTCGATTAGGATTTGGCGACGAAATGCTCGGCCATGCCTTCGATGAGCACTTGCGCGACTTCCGGACGGGTAAATTCAGCCGGCGGGCATACGCCGTCGCGCAGCAGCCCCCTTACTTTGGTGCCGGATAAATGCATATGCTCGGATTTGTCATGCGGGCAAGTTTTGCTCGAGGCCATGTTGCCGCATTTCGTGCAAAAGAAGCTATGCTCGAAGAATAACGGCGTAATGCCGAGTTCTTCGGCCGTAAAGTTGCGGAAGATTTCTTGCGCTTCGTACGTGCCGTAATAATCGCCTACGCCCGCGTGGTCGCGTCCTACGATGAAATGGGTGCAGCCGTAGTTTTTGCGCACCATCGCGTGGAAAATCGCTTCACGCGGTCCTGCATACCGCATAGCCGCCGGGAATACGCCCAAGAATACGCGATCCTTCGGATAATAGTTCTCGAGCAGGACAAGATAGCTCTTCATCCGCACATCGGCGGAAATATCGTCCGATTTCGTCTCCCCGACAAGCGGATTCAAGAACAGCGCATCGACGATTTCCATGGCGCTCTTCTGAATATATTCGTGTGCGCGATGGACCGGATTGCGCGTCTGGAATCCAACGACCGTACGCCATCCTTTGTCCGAGAAGATCTGACGGGTCTGCGCCGGATCGAAATAAAACTCTTCGAATTTATCGGGTTTCGGACGATTCAGCACGGTTATGGACCCTCCGACATATGTTGAAGGACGGGACAGCAGCTTCTGCACACCTGGATGTTCGATATCGTCGGTCTTATACACTTTCACGGCTTCGTATTTCTGATCGACCTGATAAATGCTTTCGACCCGAATTGTCCCATAAATGACTTGGTCGTCTTCACCGACAAGCGCAGCTTGCTCGCCGATGCTCAAAACCGCCGCGGTAGCGTCTTCCACTGCCAACGTAATCGGAATACTCCACACCGTACCGTCCGCAAGACGAATGTTGTCAACAACCGAACGGTAATCGGCTTCGTTTAAAAATCCGGTTAGCGGGGAAAATGCACCGACTCCGATCAGGTCAAGATCGGAAATCGTCCATTTGTTCACTTGGATCTGCTTGAATTGCCCGGCTTGCTTCAATAATTGCTCACGCTCTTCGCCAGTAGCGACGCGATTGATAAGTGTGCCGCCATGCGGTTTGATCGTACTCACGCGATTACCCCTCTCCAATGTCTATGGATCTCATGATACCATTTATTTATGCAACCCGCACTCCGTCTTGTCATTACCCGACCAGCGCCCTGCGCGCGGATCTTCACCCGGCATGACCGGACGCGTACAATGCTCGCACCCGATGCTTGGATAATTGCGGTCATGGAGCGGATTATAAATCACGTCGTTCTCGCGAATATAGTTCCACACATCTTCGGAAGTCCAGCTTGCGAGCGGATTAAATTTGACTAGACCAAACTTCACGTCATATTCCACTTTCTTCGCATTGGCCCGGGTCGGTGCTTGATCCCGGCGAATTCCGGTAATCCAGGCGTCGTACTTGGATAAAATATTCGTTAATGGCTGTACTTTACGGATATTGCAGCACTCATTCGGATTGCTTTTCCACAATTCTTCGCCGTATTGCGCGGCTTGTTCCGCCGGGGTCAAATGCGGCTTCACTTCTACGAAGCTCATGCCATATTTTTCGATTAAACGATCGCGGGTTTCATACGTTTCTTGAAAATGAAAGTCGGTGTCCAAGTAAAAAATGTCGGTTTTCGGGCTTACCTTCTGCAAAATATCGACGAGCACCACATCTTCTGCGCCAAAGCTGCAGGCGAACGTAATGTTCGGGAATGTTTCGACTGCCCATTTCACGACCGTTTCGGCGGATTCATTCTCAAACTGTTCAGCTGCTTGTTTGATGAGTGCTTCCTTTTCAAATAAATTCATTTTGGATTAAACCTCCCCGTTTATTTAATTCCAAGTATTCAAATATGAATTAAAACCATTGTCTTTATTATATGTTTTCCGATCTCATTGTCAATGGTTTTCAGAAAAATCGCGTACCTTTTATTCGTATTCAAAAAAAGCCCAATGCGTGTGTTGATTTACCTAAGTTCCGCCAAGTGCAAAAAAAAGAACCTTTCCTGTTTGCAAGAAACAGAAAAGGTTCTTCGGTAAGCTGATTAACGCTTCGAGAATTGCGGAGCGCGACGAGCAGCTTTTAAGCCGTATTTTTTACGTTCTTTCATGCGTGGGTCACGCGTTAAAAATCCTGCTTTTTTCAAAGACGGACGGAATTCAGGATCCGCTTTGAGCAGCGCGCGGCTGATGCCGTGACGAATTGCACCCGCTTGGCCGGACATGCCTCCGCCATGCGTAATAACAAGCACGTCATATTTAGTCAACGTATCGGTCATGTTGAGCGGTTGCTTAACGATCAGCTTCAACGTTTCCAAACCGAAGTATTCGTTAATGTCGCGTTTATTGATCAAGATTCGTCCTTCACCCGGTACAAGGCGCACACGCGCTACCGAGTGTTTACGACGACCCGTCCCATAGTATTGAACTTGTGCCATGAAACAGACCTCCCTTTCGATTATCCTCGAAGTTCGTAAACTTCAGGTTGTTGTGCTTGGTGCGGATGCTCGGAGCCGGCATATACTTTCAGTTTCGTCTTCAGGCTGTCGCCCAGACGATTCTTAGGAAGCATACCGTGTACGGCAAGTTCGATCATGCGCTCAGGTTTTTTGTTCAGCATTTCTTGGGCGCTAGTCGTTTTCAATCCGCCCATGTAGCCGGAGTGACGGTAGTACATTTTGTTTTGAAGTTTTTTGCCTGTCAGGACGATCTTGTCCGCGTTGATAATGATGACGAAATCACCAGTGTCAACATGAGGCGTAAATTGTGGTTTGTGTTTGCCGCGAATCAGGCTAGCCGCTTCGCTTGCAAGACGGCCCAGCGTTTTGCCGGCAGCGTCGATCAACAACCACTTATGCTCCGTATTACTTGCATTAGCCATATATGTGGTACGCATCGTTAATCCTCCCAATACAAGGTTCATCTATTCCGATGTCCATTAAAATTCATCATTTATTGTTAACGTTGTGTAATCTCTTAATTTTGGGGCTGTGGGAGAGCCATTAAGAAACACAAACATTATTTTACTACATTGCCGGGCAATAATCAATATCCATTCTCTATTCCTTCATAAAATACTTCACATAACGTAAGTCCGTGAGCAACGGCCGTCGGACCGGCAAAAGAGCGATCCTGCGCAGCCAAAATATTCGCCATCTGCTCGCTCTTGAGCTTGCCTTCGCCTACCCAAACTAAGGTCCCTACGATGATCCGTACCATGTTGTATAAAAAACCGTTGCCGGTAATATCGATGTGTATGACGCCTGGCTGTTCGATTTCCAATGTTGCTTCGTACACTGTACGAACATGCGATTGCTTCGTCGAGTGACGTGACGTAAACGAAGTAAAATCATGCTCTCCGACTAGATAAGAAAGGCCATTGCGCATGGCCTCCACATCAAGCGGAGTGGGATGATGAAACTGGGTATGCCGCTGAAACACATCGGGAAAACGATTGTTGTTGATCGTATAGCGGTACGTCTTACGTTTGGCCGATCTGCGCGAGTGAAAATCAAGCGGAACCTCGATCGCTTTCCACACGACGATATCTTTGGGCAATCTCGTATTGAGCGCCAGACACCATCGCCTGATCGGAATGGCAGATGCAGTCGTAAAGTTGAATACTTGACCCATGGCATGTACGCCTGCGTCTGTCCGCCCCGAGGCGATGATTTTCGTTTCTTCCCCGGTCAGGTGCATGATCGCATCCTCGATATGCTTCTGCACCGTCTCGAGTCCCGGTTGGGTTTGAAAACCGTTGTACGCCGTTCCCACGTAGCTGACGGTCATACATAAATTCCGCATGCTTTTCCTCCGCACATCGAATCGTACACCTTATACTTTCTTCTATTCAAAAAGAAAAGCTCCTTACGGAGCCCTTTCAAAGAAGTTTAAGTCTTAAGCGCGATCCACCAATTCCAAGTAAACCATTGGAGCGGAGTCTCCTCGACGAGGACCCAGCTTCAGAATGCGCGTGTATCCGCCTGGACGCTCCGAGTAACGAGGTGCCAGTTCCGAGAACAGCTTTTGAATCGCATCTTGATCTTCGGTGACTTGCTCGCGACGAACGAAAGCAGCCACTTGGCGACGAGCATGCAGATCACCACGTTTTGCCAGCGTGATCAGCTTCTCGGCGATCGAACGAACTTCTTTCGCCTTCGCTTCAGTCGTTTGGATGCGTTCATAGATGAATAAATCGGTAACCATATCGCGGAACAACGCTTTACGCGCGCTCGAATCGCGACCTAATTTTTGGTATGCCATGAATTTCCCCTCCTTCTGCAGGATCTTATCTGTTTCGATAAATTAATCTTCTACGCGAAGTCCAAGTCCGAGCTCTTCCAGCTTCTCTTGTACTTCCTCGAGGGATTTACGTCCCAAGTTGCGGACTTTCATCATATCCTCTTCGGTTTTCGTGATCAGCTCTTGAACCGTATTGATGCCTGCGCGTTTCAGACAGTTGTAAGAACGAACGGAAAGATCAAGCTCTTCGATCGTCATCTCGAGAACTTTCTCTTTTTTGTCTTCTTCTTTTTCGACCATAATTTCCGCGTCTTTCGCCTCATCGGTCAAACCGACGAACAGCATCAGATGCTCGGTCAAAATTTTCGCTCCGAGGCTCACTGCTTCTTCCGGCCGGATGCTGCCATCTGTCCAAACTTCGAGGGCTAGTTTGTCATAGTTGGTCACTTGTCCGACACGGGTATTGTCCACAGTGTAGTTAACTCGGGTGATCGGTGTGTAAATCGAATCAATCGGAATTACGCCGATCGGTTGATCTTCTCTCTTGTTCTTATCTGCTTGCACGTAACCGCGGCCGCGGTTTGCATGAATACGCATGTGCAGACGAGCGCCGGCAGAAAGCGTAGCGATATGAAGATCCGGATTCAAAATCTCAACGTCGCTATCGGCGCGAATATCTCCGGCCGTAATATTACCGTCGCCTTCCGCGTCAATCTCCAACACTTTCTCTTCGTCGGAATGAATGCGCAGCGATAGCTTCTTGAGGTTCAAAATAATTTCCGTAACATCTTCGATCACGCCAGGTACCGTGGAAAACTCATGCAGTACGCCGTCGATTTGCACCGAGGTGACTGCAGCGCCAGGCAAGGAAGAAAGCAAGATGCGGCGCAGCGAGTTTCCGAGCGTTGTACCGTAGCCGCGTTCAAGCGGTTCTACGACGAATCGGCCATATGTTCCGTCTTCGTTGATGCTTACGGTTTCTATTTTCGGCTTTTCGATCTCAATCACTACAATAACCCTCCTTCACAACGTCGCGCTCTTTGACTTGCAAAGAGAAAATGTAACCTTTACGTGAAATCATGTAGTATGCCTATCCTTCACAACCATTATTCACAAGTTGCAAATATTTATACCACATACAGACGTCATGAAATTACACGCGGCGACGTTTCGGCGGACGGCAACCGTTGTGAGGAACCGGTGTTACGTCTTTAATCAGGTTGACTTCAAGACCTGCTGCTTGCAGAGAACGAATCGCTGCTTCGCGGCCGGCGCCTGGGCCTTTAACCATCACTTCAACTGTTTTCAAGCCATGCTCCATCGCAGCTTTTGCGGCGGATTCCGCAGCCATTTGCGCTGCATACGGCGTGCTCTTACGGGAACCTTTGAATCCGAGGTTTCCGGCGCTGGCCCAAGAAATTGCGTTTCCGTGCGGGTCCGTAATCGTAACGATCGTATTGTTGAACGTAGAGCGGATGTGCGCTACGCCAGACTCAATATTTTTCCGGTCGCGACGTTTCGTACGAACAACCTTTTTCGCTTTAGCCATTCCTTAATCACCTCTTCTTATTTCTTTTTGTTTGCTACAGTACGGCGAGGACCTTTACGCGTACGCGCATTTGTCTTCGTACGTTGTCCGCGAACCGGCAGGCCGCGACGGTGACGAACACCACGGTAGCAACCGATCTCGATCAGACGTTTAATGTTTAGCGAAATCTCACGACGAAGATCGCCTTCCACTTTAACGGATTTATCGATGACTTCGCGAAGTTTGCTAACTTCGTCTTCCGTCAAATCGCGAACGCGAGTATCCGCGTTGATTCCGGTAGTGGCCAGGATTTTCTGGGAAGTCGTTTTGCCGATTCCGAAAATGTATGTCAGCGCAATCTCGACACGTTTGTCACGAGGCAAGTCAACACCAGCTATACGAGCCATTCAGCTGCACCCCTTTCTTAACCTTGTTTTTGTTTATGCTTCGGATTTTCACAGATTACCATCACGTTACCTTTGCGGCGAATGACTTTGCATTTCTCGCAAATCGGTTTGACCGAGGGTCTAACCTTCATGTGAATTACCTCCTATTTTCGATACGTTATACGCCCTCTTGTCAAATCGTACGGCGATAACTGTACAACCACTTTGTCTCCGGTCAGGATTCGGATAAAGTGCATCCGCAATTTCCCGGACACGTGGGCAAGAATTTGATGACCGTTCTCCAGTTCAACTTTGAACATTGCATTCGGCAAAGGTTCGACTACCGTACCTTCGACTTCAATGACATCTTCTTTGGCCACCGTCAATCTCCTTTCGTATCGGCATCCGTCAGTGCCCGCTGCACAAATTTCGTTATGGCGTAACGCAATTTGCCATTCGTCACACGTCCGGTTTCCCTTAAACTGTCTACAACCTCGCTGCTGATCTCAGGCATGAGTTCCAGATGCGCGATGTTTTTCTTCTTCGGCTGGTCGAATTTGCGTTTGTTTCCATCGGCAATTCGCACAAACCGATCGTCGATAATGTCCACGATCACAGCGTATTTCTCGGAATCCCTTCCGCGCAAGGCCATCACGATTTGTCCGAGTTGTGGTTTGCCCATTCGCTCCACGCTTCTTCACCTACGTTCCGGTTCTTGTCAGGATCTCGTATCCGTCCGCTGTAACGGCCACAGTATGCTCAAAGTGCGCGCACCATGATTTATCGACGGTGACGACGGTCCAATTGTCGGTTAGCGTTTCGACGTAACGTTCCCCGAGCGCAACCATCGGCTCGATCGCCAACACCATGCCCGGCTTAAGGCGCGGGCCGCGGTCCGGAATACCGTAATTCGGAATTTGCGGTTCTTCGTGCAAATCGGCCCCGATGCCGTGCCCCACATATTCGCGAATGACCGATAAGCCTTCGTCTTCGATGCATCGCCCAATGGCGTGCGAGATTGTAAATAAGCGAACATTCGGTTTCACAAGCTCGATGCCGGCGTACAGCGACTTTTCGGTAACCTCCAGCAGCTTGCGCGCGGAGTCCGATATCGTCCCGACCGGATAGGTCCAAGCCGAATCGCCGTGGAACCCGTTATACTGGGCGCCGATATCGATGCTGATGATGTCGCCGTCGTTTAATTTACGGTGATTCGGTATGCCATGTACCAACTCTTCGTTGACCGAAGCACAGATGCTGGCAGGAAAATGGTTGTAGCCTTTAAAAGAGGGTATGGCGCCTTGACCGCGAATGAACGTTTCGGCGATCCGATCCAATTCCAGCGTCGTCATTCCCGGTTGAATCGCTTCAGCCATCAGCCGGTGCGTCTCGGCGACGATCCGCCCTGCTTCCCGCATGTAGCCTAACTCAACGTCGGACTTACAAATGATCATTACGCCTGCCCTTTCAGCAGCGAACCTATAACCTCGGTAACCGTATCGATTTCCTGCTCTCCATCCACTTGACGAAGCAACGCTTTGTTTTCGTAATACGAGAGCAATGGAGCCGTTTTGTTAAAATATTCATCGAGCCGCGTACCGACTTTTTCTTCCGTATCGTCGGAACGTTGGTACAGCTCGCCGGAGCATTTGTCGCACACGCCCTCTTGCGCTGGCGGGTTAAACAGTACATGATAGGTCGCGCCGCAAGATCTGCAAACCCGGCGTCCGGTCAGACGCGCAAGCAGCTTCGTACGGTCAACTGTCAGGTTGATGACATGGTCAATCTTCCGGCTCATCGAATGAAGGATTTCGTCCAGCGCTTCCGCTTGGGAAATCGTCCGCGGGAATCCGTCGAGCAAAAATCCATTTTCGCAATCCGGTTGCTGCAATCGTTCTCTGACGATCCCGATTGTGACATCATCAGGAACGAGCAAGCCTTTATCGACAAACTCTTTCGCTTTCACACCGAGCGGAGTGCCTTGCTTCATAGCTAAGCGAAAGGCGTCTCCAGTCGAAATGTGTGGAATTGAAAATTCGTTAACGATACGTTCAGCTTGTGTTCCTTTACCTGCACCCGGAGGACCCATGAAAATAATGTTCATCGATATCCTCTCCTTCAACAGCACAATAGGTGCCGACGCATTCAACGATTGGAATGCTATCGGAACCTACGCTTTTTCGGCGAACGGCAATCTCGGGTCATGCCGTTTATTTATTGATAAACCCTTTGTAATGGCGTTTGATCAGTTGCGTTTCGATCTGCTTCATCGTGTCAAGCGCAACGCCGATCACGATCAAGAGCGAGGTGCCGCCAACTTTCACTCCATCCGGCAAACCGGCGAGCGATCCGAAGAAGATCGGGAGCACCGAGATCGCAGCCAAGAAAAGAGCTCCGGACAACGTGATCCGCGTCATAACGCGTGTCAAGTAGGTTGCCGTTGTTTTCCCTGGGCGAATACCCGGAATGTAACCGCCGTTCTTTTTCATCTGATCCGCCATTTGCACCGGATTGATTTGCACGAACGTGTAAAAATAGGTAAATCCGATAATAAACAAGACGTACAGAACCATACCGAGTGCGCCAGTCGTGTAGTTGAAGTTACGCATTACCCAATCCGCAACCGGATGTCCGGTCCAGAATTGAGCAATCGTGTACGGGAACATCACGAGCGACATCGCGAAGATGACCGGGATAACCCCTGCCGCATTCACCTTCAATGGAATGTGCGTGTTTTGACCGCCATACATTTTCCGTCCTACAACACGTTTTGCGTATTGCACCGGAATTTTGCGAATCCCTTGCTGAATAAAGATAACACCCACGATAATCGCGATGACGACAATCAGGATGAGCAGCAGCTTCGCGCTGTTCAAGAAGATTTGTCCGCTACCGTCGACAAACTGGGATTGGTATATATCTTTGAGGTGTTTCGGAATACCCGCGACGATCCCTGCGAAGATGATGATGGATATGCCGTTGCCGATTCCGTATTCCGTAATCTGCTCGCCAAGCCACATCAAGAACGCGGTACCCGCCGTCAACACGATTGCGATCATCAAATAGGTCGTAAATCCGGAATCCAAAACCATCTTAAAGTTATACATCCGGTTAAAGCCAATTGCTGTACCATATGCTTGAATCAAGCCAAGAATAATCGTTCCGTAACGGGTAAATTGCCCCAGCTTTCTCCGACCGACTTCACCCTCTTTCGCCCATTGAGCGAATTTCGGGATGACGTCCATCGAGAGAAGCTGAACGATAATCGAAGCGGTGATATACGGCATAATTCCCATCGCGAAGATGGAGAATTGGAACAGTGCGCCACCCGTGAACGTATTTAACAAGCCGAACACGTTGTTTTGCTGTTCTTCAATTTGCTGAAATACCGATGTGTCAATGTTGGGCACCGGAATGAAAGAGCCAAGACGATACACAATCAGGATAAACAGGGTAAACAGGATTCGCTTTCTAAGGTCTTCGACTTTCCATATATTCGATATGGTTTTCAACATTAGATCACCTCGGTTTTACCACCGGCAGCCTGAATTTTATTTACCGCAGATTGAGAGAACTTGTTCGCTTTGACTGTCAGTTGAACAGTCAATTCGCCGTTGCCTAGGATCTTTATGCTGTCTTTCGCACTGGACAGAATTCCGGACTCAAGAAGCAGTTCCGGCGTAATTTCAGTTCCGGCAGCAAATTGATTTAATTGCTCCACGTTAACGACAACATACTCTTGGCGGAACGGATTGTTAAATCCGCGTTTAGGCACTCGGCGATACAACGGGTTTTGCCCGCCCTCGAAGCCAGGACGTACGCCGCCGCCGGAACGAGCCTTTTGACCTTTGTGACCTTTACCTGCTGTTTTACCAGTACCGCTACCGATACCGCGGCCGATCCGTTTACGAGTGTGACGGGAGCCTGGGGCTGGAGTCAGTTCATGCAATTTCATCGTTGCACCTCCTTCAACTTATTGCTTGCAATATATCACGATTAACCTTGAACTTCCGTAACTTTCAACAAGTGGCCCACTTGATTCACCATTCCGCGAATCGCTGGGTTATCGTTGTGAACTACCGATTGGTTCAACTTGCGCAATCCGAGTGCCTGCACCGTCGAACGTTGCGTTTCCGGGCGGCCAATCAAGCTGCGCACGAGGGTAATTTGTAATTTAGCCATCGTTTCCCCTCCTAACCTAAAAGCTCTTCTACCGTTTTACCGCGCAGTTTCGCTACGTCTTCCGCGCGCTTCAAGCGGGATAATCCTTCGAGTGTTGCGTTTACCATGTTCATGGAGTTCGAAGAACCTAACGATTTCGTCAAGATATCGCCAACGCCAGCCAGTTCGAGTACGGCACGAACCGGTCCGCCGGCAATAACTCCTGTACCTTCCGATGCTGGCTTAAGCAATACGCGGCCTGCACCGAAATGTCCTGTAACTAGATGCGGGATCGTCGTTCCGACGAGTGGCACATGGATTAAGTTTTTCTTCGCATCTTCGATGCCTTTGCGGATTGCTTCAGGCACCTCGGAAGCTTTGCCGATACCGGCTCCGACCCAACCCTTGCCGTCGCCGACGACCACTAGCGCGCTAAAGCTGAAACGGCGTCCGCCTTTAACAACTTTAGCTACGCGATTGATATTGACAACTTTTTCTGTCAGTTCTAAAGTGTTCGGATCTACACGCAAGTCGTTAACCTCCTTATTCAGTAATTAGAATTCAAGCCCTGCTTCGCGAGCCGCGTCGGCCAGCGCTTGGATTCTGCCGTGGTACAAATATCCGCCGCGATCGAATACGATCTTTTCGATTCCTTTTTCTTTCGCGCGTTTCGCAATCGCTTCGCCGACTTTACGAGCTGCTTCTACGTTGCCGCCGTTTTCTTCGCTGCCGAGAAATTCTTTCTCCAGCGTCGAAGCTGCTGCAATCGTTACGCCTTTCGAATCGTCGATGATTTGCGCATACATATGTTTCGCAGAACGGAATACGCTCAACCGAGGGCGCTCCGTCGTACCGTTGATTTTCTTACGAACACGAAGGTGTCTTTTCAAACGAGCTTTGTTTTTATCGCCTTTAGAAATCATGCTGATTTCACTCCTTCCATTCAGCGTTACGCAGCCGAGGCCGCTTTATACGTGCAGGCTAGATTATTTCTTCTTACCGACTTTACCTTCTTTGCGAAGGATGCGCTCGCCTTCATACTTGATCCCTTTGCCTTTATACGGCTCAGGCTCGCGTACGGAGCGGATTTTTGCTGCAGTTGCGCCGACCAGTTCTTTGTCGATGCCTTTCACGATAATTTTCGTGTTGGCAGGAACTTCGAACTCGATGCCCTTCTCCGGAACGATTTCGACCGGATGGGAGTAGCCTACGTTCAGAACCACTTTCTCGCCGGTTTTGTTAGCGCGGTAACCTACGCCTACAAGCTCAAGCGATTTGCTGAATCCTTCGGTAACGCCGCTCACCATGTTGGCTACGACGCTGCGAGTCGTTCCGTGCAGGGAACGGTGCAGTTTGTTTTCGGAAGGACGTTCGATCGTGATGACATTC
This sequence comes from Paenibacillus sp. sgz302148, assembly GCF_056120465.1. NCBI lineage: Bacteria > Bacillati > Bacillota > Bacilli > Caryophanales > Paenibacillaceae > Paenibacillus > Paenibacillus sp. sgz302148. The sequence continues at coordinate 50,870 of NZ_JBVYOJ010000029.1, read as the reverse complement.
TCTTCGATGCTAACTTTCATATCTTTATGAAGTTCGCGGCTAAGCGAACCTTTAGGACCTTTAACGGTGATCAGCGTACCTTCAAGAGATACGTTGACGCCACTCGGTACTTGGATCGGTTTGCGACCAATACGAGACATTGTTACACCTCCATTCGTAATGCAGTCAAATTACCAAACGTAGCAGACAACTTCGCCGCCCGCTTTGGACTGGCGAGCTTCTTTATCAGTCATAACGCCTTTGGACGTGGAGACGATAGCAATTCCAAGTCCGCCCAGTACGCGCGGAATTTCGTTGCTTTGCGTATACACGCGAAGGCCAGGTTTGCTGATTCTTTTCAATCCGGAAATAACGCGCTCGTTGTTCGGGCCGTATTTCAGGAAGATGCGGATAATGCCTTGCTTGTTATCCTCGATATATTCAGCGTCGCGGATGAAACCTTCGCGCTTCAAAATCTCAGCAATTTGCTTTTTGATTTTCGATGCAGGCATTTCAACCGTTTCGTGACGAACGATATTCGCGTTGCGAATGCGCGTCAGCATATCTGCGATCGGATCTGACATAACCATATTGCGTACCTCCTTCCCGTATCAGGGTAATTACCAGCTTGCTTTTTTAACACCAGGAATCTGGCCTTTGTATGCTAATTCGCGGAAACAAATTCTGCAAATTTTGAACTTTTGCAAAACGGAATGCGGACGGCCGCAGCGCTCGCAGCGCGTATAAGCACGCACTTTGAACTTCGGTTTACGCTGCTGCTTCACAATCATCGAAGTTTTTGCCACTACTCACACCTCCTGAATTATTTGGTGAACGGCATTCCCAATTGAACGAGCAACTCGCGGGACTCTTCGTCGGTTTTCGCTGTCGTTACGATAACGATGTCCATACCGCGAACTTTATCCACTTTGTCATACTCGATTTCAGGGAAGATCAGCTGTTCTTTCAGTCCGAGCGTGTAGTTACCGCGTCCGTCAAATGCCTTCGTCGACACGCCGCGGAAATCGCGAACCCGTGGAAGCGCAACGTTGAACAGTTTGTCCAAGAAGTAGTACATCCGGTCGCCGCGAAGCGTTACTTTTACGCCGATTGGCATATTTTCACGAAGCTTAAAGCCTGCGATGGACTTCTTCGAACGAGTAATGACCGGTTTTTGACCGGAAATGATACGCATATCTTCTACAGCTGTATCAAGCACTTTGGAGTTTTGTACGGCTTCGCCTACCCCCATGTTGATAACAACTTTCTCGATCTTCGGAACTTGCATTACCGTTGTATAATTAAACTTCTGCATTAAAGCAGGGGTAATTTCGTTTAAATAACGATCTTTCATTCTTGCAGCCATGAATTATGGACCTCCTTTCCACCAATCTCGATTAGTCGATTACTTCACCGGATCGTTTAGCAACACGAACTTTTTTGCCGTTATCGAGCACTTTGTAACCGATACGAGTCGGTTTGCCGCTCTTCGGATCAACCAGCATCACGTTGGACACGTGAATTGGCGCCTCCTGCTCGATAATGCCGCCTTGCGGATTTTGTTGCGATGGCTTCGCATGTTTCTTCACCATATTCACGCTTTCCACGAGAACGCGGTTTTGGCGCGGGTATGCTGCGATAATGCGGCCTTTCTTGCCTTTGTCCTTGCCTGTGATGACGATAACCGTATCGTCTTTCTTCACGTGCAATTTATTGTTGTGCGATTCAAGCACTTTTTTCAATCTTGGCATTCGTTAACACCTCCTGCATGCTTGCCGTCCGGACAAGCTTTTTCGCATAAGTCACTTCCTGGGGTGAAGATTAGATTACTTCAGGAGCCAGGGAGATGATCTTCATGAAGTCTTTATCGCGAAGCTCACGTGCTACTGGTCCGAAGATACGAGTTCCGCGTGGGCTCTTATCTTCTTTAACGATAACCGCTGCGTTTTCGTCAAATGCGATGTAAGAACCGTCTTTACGGCGAACAGCGCGCTTCGTACGAACGATAACCGCTTTGACTACGTCGCCTTTTTTGACAACGCCGCCTGGTGTTGCGGATTTAACGGAGCAGATGATCAAATCGCCGATATGGCCGACACGACGTCCCGTTCCGCCAAGTACGCGAATGCACATCAACTCTTTAGCACCGGAATTGTCACCTACGTTAAGGCGTGTAAATGGTTGAATCATTCAAGTCTCCTCCTTCCGAAAAAGCATCTATTCTGCTTGCTTAAATAACAACCGCTACTTCGACGATTTCAACCAATCTCCAGCTTTTGTCTTTCGACAATGGGCGAGTTTCCATGATCTTCACCGTGTCGCCAATCTTTGCTTGGTTGTTTTCGTCGTGCGCTTTGAATTTCTTCGTATATTTAATACGCTTATGGTACAGATCATGTTTTTTGTAGGTTTCTACAGCAACAACGATCGTTTTGTCCATTTTGTCGCTGACCACTTTGCCAATTTGAGTTCTGCGCGAGTTGCGTTCGCTCATGAGATGACCTCCTCTCTGTTACAGTCCATTTCGATCGATATCAAATATCGTCAATTAGCTGATCCCAAGTTCTCTTTCACGCAAAACGGTTTTCGCGCGAGCGATGTCCTTGCGTACGTCGCGAATGCGAGTCGGGTTATCAAGCTGGCCTGTAGCCAGTTGGAAACGGAGATTAAAGAGTTCTTCTTTAAAACCGTTGATTTTGTGCTCAATCTCAGCAGTGGTCAGGTTGCGAAATTCACTACCCTTCATTTGCTTCACCACCCAATTCTTCACGTTTCACAAACTTCGTTTTGATCGGAAGCTTGTGAGATGCGAGACGCATCGCTTCGCGTGCGATCTCCTCGGAAACTCCGGCAAGTTCAAACAGGATTTTTCCTGGTTTAACGACAGCGACCCATTTTTCCACGTTACCTTTACCGCTACCCATCCGTACTTCAAGCGGCTTTTGGGTAATTGGCTTGGAAGGGAAAATTTTGATCCATACTTTACCGCCACGTTTAATGTAACGTGTCATCGCGATACGGGCAGCTTCGATTTGACGGTTTGTAATCCAAGCCGGTTCAACGGCTTGCAGACCGTATTCGCCAAATGCGACTTCAGCGCCGCCTTTTGCACGACCTTTCATGTTACCGCGTTGTTCTTTGCGGTGTTTGACGCGTTTAGGCAATAACATGTTTAGTTACCTCCTTCCGGGGCATTTTTCTTCTTAACCGTCGGAAGAACCTCTCCACGATAAATCCATACTTTCACACCGATACGTCCGTATGTCGTATGAGCTTCCGCCGTGCCGTAATCAATATCCGCACGCAATGTGTGAAGCGGAACCGTACCTTCGCTGTAGCCTTCCGTACGTGCGATTTCCGCGCCGCCCAGACGTCCGCTGACCGAAGTTTTGATTCCTTTTGCTCCTGCACGCATCGTTCTTTGAATCGCTTGCTTCAGCGCGCGACGGAAAGAAACGCGGCGTTCCAATTGCTGTGCAATGCTTTCTGCAACCAGGATCGCATCGATATCCGGGGATTTGATCTCCGAAATGTTGATATGAACCTTTTTGCCTTTAGTGATCTTAGCAATTTCATTGCGAATCACTTCAACCTCAGAACCGCCTTTACCGATAACCATACCCGGCTTCGCCGTATGGATCGTCACGTTCACGCGGTTAGCGGCACGTTCGATTTCAATATGAGAAACAGCCGAATCTTTCAGCTTATTTTTCAAATACTCACGGATTTTTACGTCTTCCAGCAGCAAGTCGCCGAAATCTTTACCCGCGAACCATCTCGATTCCCAATCACGAATAATTCCGACTCGTAGTCCGACTGGATTTACCTTTTGGCCCATACGTTTTCCCTCCTTATTTCTCGGATACCACTAATGTAATGTGGCTTGTTTTCTTTTGAATCGGTTTTGCGCTCCCTTGCGCACGTGGACGGAAGCGTTTCAGCATCGGTCCTTGGTTTACGAAAGCTTCACTGATGACCAAATTGTTAGCATCCAACGAAAAGTTATTCTCTGCATTCGCAATTGCGGAAGTAAGCAACTTTTCCAGAACCGGGGAAGCCGATCTTGGCGTATGACGCAAAATCGCGATCGCGTCGCCAACCTTTTTCCCACGAATCAGGTCAATAACCAGTCTCACTTTTCGAGGAGCAATCCGAACATAATTCGCACTCGCTTTAGCTTGCACCGTAATACCCTCCTCTCGAACATATCAAGTAACTATATTAGCGTCTGCCCGTTTTCTTGTCGTCGTCCGTATGTCCTTTGTACGTACGAGTTGGCGCGAATTCGCCAAGCTTATGTCCTACCATATCCTCAGTCACGTATACCGGTACATGTTTGCGTCCATCATAAACAGCAAACGTATGGCCGATAAACTGCGGGAAAATGGTGGAACGGCGCGACCAGGTTTTGATAACTACCTTTTTGCTCGCTGTATTGAGGTCTTCCACTTTCTTCAGCAAATAACCGTCTACGAACGGTCCTTTTTTAAGACTGCGTCCCATGTGTGATCCTCCCTTCGTCAATCATGAATCGTCTAAGCGCTTCTTACCTTATTTCGTGCGACCACGAACGATATATTTATTGGAAGCTTTACTTTTCTTACGCGTTTTGTAACCAAGCGTCGGCTTGCCCCATGGGGACATTGGCGATTTGCGTCCGATTGGAGCGCGGCCTTCACCACCACCGTGTGGATGGTCAACCGGGTTCATAACAACCCCGCGCACTGTAGGGCGCTTGCCGAGCCAACGGGAACGTCCGGCTTTACCGATGCTGACGAGCTCATGATCTTCGTTACCAACGGATCCGATTGTCGCGCGGCAAACTTTAAGGATGCGGCGAACTTCACCGGAAGTCAGGCGAACGGTCACGTACTCTTCTTCTTTACCAAGCAATTGAGCTTCCGTACCGGCTGCGCGAACAAGTTGTCCACCTTTACCTGGTTTCAGCTCGATGTTGTGGATAACTGTACCGACTGGAATATTCTCCATCGCCAGTGCGTTACCTGTTTTGATGTCCGCAGTAGGTCCGGACATGACTTCGTCTCCGACTTTCAGGCCTTTCGGAGCAAGAATGTACCGCTTCTCACCATCTGCATATTGAATCAATGCGATATTCGAAGTACGGTTCGGATCGTATTCAATCGTAGCAACGCGGCCTGGAATGCCGTCCTTCGTCCGTTTGAAATCGATGATCCGGTATTTACGCTTGTGTCCGCCGCCTTGATGACGAACCGTAATTTTACCCATGTTGTTGCGTCCTGCTTTTTTGCTAAGCGGCGCGAGCAACGATTTCTCGGGAGTGCTTGTCGTAATTTCCTCAAACGTCGAAACGGACATATTACGTCTCGAAGGCGACGTCGGTTTGTACTTTTTAATTGGCACGTTGTTTTCCTCCTTACTTTAAAAATTTCTTATTCAACGGATTCGAAGAATTCGAGCGGCTTGCTGTCTTGGCTAAGCGTTACGATCGCTTTCTTCCATTCGGTCGTGTAACCGGAATAACGTCCGTACCGTTTCGGTTTAGCCGGAACGATCATCGTGTTCACGCCCGTTACTTTCACTTTGAAAATAGCTTCGATCGCTAGTTTGATTTCGGTTTTGTTCGAACGTTTGTCAACTTCGAACGCGTATTTCAGATCGTTCATCATTTCACTTGTGCGTTCGGTAATCACCGGGCGCTTGATAATATCGCGTGGATTTTTCATTACGCAAGCACCTCCTCTACTTTCTGTACCGCATCCTTCGTAATGATCAGTTGATCATAGAGCAGCACGTCAAGCACGTTGATTCCGTCAGCTGCAACAAACTTCACATACGGGATGTTGCGGGCGGATAACGCTACATTATCATCATAGTTCGCCGTTACGACCAGAGCTTTGCGCCCTACTTTCAGGTTGGTCAGAATCGATGCGAACTCTTTCGTTTTTGGCGCGTTAAGAGCCAATTGATCCAATACAATAATTTGATTGTCGATCACTTTGGACGACAATGCCGATTTGATCGCCAGACGGCGAACTTTTCTAGGCAGTTTGTACGCATAGCTGCGTGGAGTAGGACCAAATACGATCCCGCCGCCCTTCCATTGTGGCGAACGAATGCTGCCTTGACGCGCGCGTCCCGTACCTTTTTGTTTCCAAGGTTTGCGGCCGCCGCCACGCACTTCAGAACGACCTTTTGTTTTGTGCGTTCCAAGGCGTTGCGATGCTTGCTGCATAACGACAGCATCATGCAGTACATGGACGTTCGGTGTAATTCCAAATACGTTGTCGGACAATTCAACTTCTCCAACTTGTGCTCCAGTTACATTATAAAGAGCCACTTTCGGCATGTAGAGTTCCTCCTTTCCTGCTCAGGTTACTTCTTAACCGTAGTTTTTACTTTTACATAGCTGTTTTTAGGACCTGGAATAGAGCCTTTAACGAGCAAAACATTGCGTTCCGCATCAACGCGGACGATTTCAAGGTTTTGAATCGTGATTGTTTCTCTGCCCATTTGTCCTGGCAATTTCATGCCTTTAGGCACGCGGTTACCCGTACGGATCGTAGCGAGCGAACCTGGTCCACGATGGTAGTTCGAACCGTGCGTCATCGGACCTCTGCTTTGTCCCCAACGTTTGATCGAACCTGCGAAACCTTTACCTTTCGAAATACCCGTTACGTCAACAACTTCACCTTCCGCGAACAAATCAGCCTTAACTTCTTGGCCAACCTCATATGCAGAAAGATCAATACCGCGAATTTCGCGAACGTAGCGCTTAGGCGTCGCGCCCGCTTTTTTCGCATGGCCCGTTTCAGGTTTATTCGCGTTCTTTTCCTTCTTATCGGCGAAACCGAGTTGGATCGCTTCGTAACCGTCGTTCTCAGCGTCTTTCTTCTGAAGAACTACGCAAGGACCTGCTTCGATTACAGTAACCGGAACTACCGTCCCGTCTGCTGCGAACACCTGAGTCATTCCGAGTTTTTTCCCTAAGATACCTTTCATGTTGACACCTCTTTTCCTTTCTTTATTTCCGTTAAGTTAATATTACAGTTTGATCTCGATATCGACACCGGACGGTAAATCCAAGCGCATCAAGGCATCCACTGTTTGTGGAGTTGGGTTGACAATATCGATCAAGCGCTTGTGCGTGCGCATTTCGAATTGTTCCCGAGAATCCTTGTACTTGTGTACCGCGCGGAGAATGGTAATGATTTGCTTTTCTGTTGGAAGCGGAATCGGACCGGAAACACCTGCACCGGAACGTTTTGCAGTTTCAACAATTTTCTCTGCGGACTGGTCAAGAATTCTGTGATCGTAAGCCTTCAAACGGATACGAATCTTTTGCTTTGCCATATAAGTCCCTCCTTCTATCGCCCAATTTAGTATCGGACATACTCCGTGAAAATTCTCCGACCGCACCCTATGGCAAAGGAGCCGGGTGTGTCGGCAACCTCTCACATCATCGCGACGTCACAGACCAACGTTCACTATTATATAAAAAAACAAGGGCGAATGCAAGAAAATTTTCTAGAAAGATTAATTTTCATGAATAAACCCCCTTGCGATGTGGCAAGGGGGTCGTTACAGTCAGTGACTGTATTATTATTTTTGGATCGAAGCTACAGCGCCAGCGCCTACTGTACGGCCGCCTTCACGGATAGCGAAGCGAGTTCCTTCTTCTACCGCGATTGGAGCGATCAGTTCAACAGTAACCGTGATGTTGTCGCCTGGCATAACCATCTCTGTGCCTTCTGGCAGGTTGATGATGCCTGTTACGTCCGTTGTACGGAAGTAGAATTGTGGACGGTAGCCAGTGAAGAATGGTTTGTGGCGTCCACCCTCTTCTTTAGTCAGAACGTAAACTTGAGCTGTGAAGTTCGTGTGTGGTTTAACCGAACCTGGTTTAGCAAGTACTTGTCCGCGCTCGATGTCTTTACGGTCTACACCGCGAAGAAGAGCACCGATGTTGTCGCCCGCTTGAGCGGAATCAAGAAGCTTGCGGAACATCTCTACGCCAGTTACGACGCATTTGCGAGTTTCTTCAGCAAGACCTACGATTTCGATCTCGTCGGATACTTTAACTACGCCGCGCTCAACGCGTCCAGTAGCAACCGTACCACGGCCAGTGATCGTGAACACGTCCTCGACAGGCATCAAGAAAGGCTTGTCAGTGTCGCGCTCTGGGTTAGGGATGTAGCTGTCCACGTGTTGGAACAGTTCTACGATTTTGTCAGCCCAAGGGCCGTCTGGGTTTTGCAGAGCTTCACGAGCAGCACCGCGAACGATTGGAGTGTCGTCGCCTGGGAACTCATATTCGTTCAGCAGGTCGCGAACTTCCATCTCAACCAGTTCAAGAAGCTCTTCGTCTTCAACCATGTCGCATTTGTTCAGGAATACGACGATGTAAGGTACGCCTACTTGCTTGGACAGCAGGATGTGCTCGCGCGTTTGCGGCATTGGGCCGTCAGCTGCGGATACAACCAGGATTGCGCCGTCCATTTGAGCAGCACCGGTAATCATGTTTTTAACGTAGTCGGCGTGGCCTGGGCAGTCAACGTGTGCGTAGTGACGGTTGTCCGTCTCGTACTCAACGTGTGCTGTGGAGATTGTGATACCGCGCTCGCGCTCTTCTGGCGCTTTGTCGATTTGGTCGAATGCTACAGCAGCACCGCCATATTTTCTCGACAATACTGTAGTAATAGCAGCAGTCAGGGTTGTTTTACCATGGTCAACGTGACCGATCGTACCGATGTTAACGTGTGGCTTATTACGTTCGAATTTTGCCTTTGCCATTTCAACAATTCCTCCTTAATATAGGAAAATGGTTTATTATTATTCGCCTTTGTGTTTTGCAATAATTTCTTCTGCAATCGACTTAGGCACTTCTTCATAGTGAGAAAGTTCCATTGCGAACACCCCGCGGCCTTGCGTACCGGAACGAAGTACGGTCGAGTATCCGAACATTTCGGAAAGAGGTACTTTCGCACGGATGATTTGCGCGCCAGCGCGGCTGTCCATACCTTCAATACGTCCGCGACGGGAATTGAGCATCCCCATAACGTCGCCCATGTACTCTTCAGGTACTGTAACTTCAACCTTCATGATAGGCTCAAGCAGGGATGGGTTACATTTGTCCTTCGCTGCTTTAAGCGCCATTGAGCCGGCGATTTTGAACGCCATCTCACTGGAGTCGACGTCATGGTAGGAACCGTCGACAATCGTAGCTTTGATATCAACGAGCGGGAATCCGGCAAGAACACCGTTTTTCATCGACTCTTCGATACCGGCTTGAACCGGAGCGATATACTCTCTCGGTACGGAACCGCCAACGATTTTGCTTTCAAAGATAAAGCCTGTACCTGGCTCAAGCGGTTCGAACTCAATCCAGCAATGTCCGTATTGACCACGGCCACCGGACTGGCGAACGAACTTGCCTTCAACCTTAGCAGGCGTGCGGAACGTTTCGCGGTAAGCAACTTGCGGTTTACCGACGTTCGTTTCCACTTTGAACTCGCGACGCATACGGTCAACGATAATTTCCAGGTGAAGCTCACCCATACCGGAGATGATCGTTTGTCCCGTTTCTTCATCCGTTTTCGCGCGGAAGGTTGGATCTTCCTCAGCCAGTTTGGAGATTGCAACGCCAAGTTTATCTTGGTCAGCCTTGGTTTTAGGCTCGATTGCAACGTCGATAACCGGATCAGGGAAGTTCATCGATTCCAGGATAACCGGATGTTTCTCGTCGCAAAGCGTGTCGCCCGTAACGGTATCCTTAAGGCCTACTGCAGCTGCAATGTCGCCGGAATAAACGATAGCGATCTCTTGACGGCTGTTCGCATGCATTTGAAGAATCCGTCCGATTCTTTCACGCTTGTTCTTCGTTGCATTCAATACGTAGGAACCGGAGTTCAGAACGCCGGAGTATACGCGGAAGAATGTCAACTTACCGACATAAGGGTCAGTCATGATTTTGAAAGCCAATGCTGCGAACGGTTGATCGTCGCCCGATTTGCGAACCGCTTCCGTTCCGTCTTCAAGGTGACCCTTGATATCCGGTACGTCGGTCGGTGCTGGCAGGTAGTCGACTACCGCGTCAAGCATAACCTGTACCCCTTTATTACGGTAAGAAGATCCGCAAATAACCGGGAAGATCTTCACTTCGCAAACACCTTTGCGAAGTGCGGCTTTCAGCTCAGCAACTGTTATTTCTTCGCCTTCGAGATATTTCATCGTGAGCTCTTCATCAAGCTCAGCAACTTTCTCGATCAGCTCCAAACGAAGCTCCGCAACTTTGTCCTTGAACTCAGCTGGGATTTCGACTTGTTCGATGTCTTTTCCGAGATCGTCTTTGTACATGTAAGCAACTTGCTCGACAAGGTCGATGATCCCGTGAAACTCGTTTTCTGCACCGATCGGCAATTGAATCGCGACGGCATTAGCCTGAAGGCGATCGCGCATCGATTGTACAACGCCCAGGAAGTCCGCGCCGATGATGTCCATTTTGTTAACGTAGGCGATACGAGGTACGCCGTAACGGTCCGCTTGTCTCCAAACGGTTTCCGATTGCGGCTCTACGCCCTCTTTAGCGCTGAATACGCCAACAGCTCCATCCAATACACGCAGGGAACGTTCAACTTCAACAGTGAAGTCAACGTGTCCCGGGGTATCGATGATATTGATGCGGTGACCCTTCCATTGAGCGGTCGTCGCAGCGGAAGTAATCGTAATCCCGCGCTCCTGCTCTTGCTCCATCCAGTCCATCGTTGCGCCGCCCTCGTGAACTTCACCGATCTTGTGCACGCGTCCTGTGTAGAACAAAATACGCTCGGTCGTGGTTGTTTTACCCGCATCAATATGCGCCATGATCCCGATATTGCGTGTATTTTGCAAGGAGAATTCTCTTGACATGGAATAATCTCCTCTCGTTTTTCTAGTTTATCAGCTTGAAGCTGAAGACTACCAGCGATAGTGAGCAAATGCTTTATTCGCTTCAGCCATTTTGTGCGTGTCTTCGCGTTTCTTAACGGAAGCTCCGGCATTGTTGCTAGCATCGATAATTTCGGCTGCCAGACGCTCTTCCATCGTTTTCTCACCGCGGTTGCGGGAGTAGTTGACCAACCAACGCAGGCCAAGCGACGTACGGCGTTCAGGTTTAACTTCGATCGGTACTTGGTAGTTGGAACCACCTACACGGCGTGCTTTAACTTCAAGCACAGGCATGATGTTCTTGATCGCAGTTTCGAACACTTCCATCGGCTCTTTGCCCGTACGCTCGCGAATCAAATCAAACGCGTTGTACAGAAGGCGTTGTGCAACACCTTTCTTGCCGTCGATCATAATGCGGTTGACCAAACGGGTAACAAGCTTGCTGTTATATACTGGATCCGGTAATACGTCTCTTTTAGGAACTGCTCCTTTTCGAGGCATCGTAATCCTCCTTTCTCAAAAACTATGCGGTTATTCTCATAAACGCGATAGCGATTATTTTTTCACTTTAGGACGTTTCGCGCCGTATTTGGAACGGGCTTGTTTCCGGTTGTTAACGCCGGAAGTATCCAATGCGCCGCGAACGATATGATAACGAACACCCGGAAGGTCTTTTACCCGTCCGCCGCGAATCAGTACAACGCTGTGCTCTTGCAGGTTGTGTCCGATACCCGGAATGTACGCCGTTACCTCAACTTTATTCGTTAAGCGAACACGCGCATATTTACGAAGAGCCGAGTTCGGTTTCTTCGGAGTCATCGTGCCTACACGAGTACATACGCCGCGTTTTTGCGGAGCGCTCAAATCGGTTTGCTCACGCTTCAAGGCGTTGAACCCTTTTTGAAGAGCTGGAGATTTCGATTTGTATACTTTCGCTTGGCGACCTTTGCGCACCAATTGGTTAATTGTTGGCATGTTGCCACCTCCTTCCCAAAGATTAAGAATCGACTACATCGTTCATCGTAAGCCCACAGACCCAGGCGGTTCATAAATGAACAAACGAAATGTTCTTGCCGCGGTCCTCCGTCAAAAACGCCAGTGGCGCTCTGCCGGAAGACCGACAACAAAAACATTGTAAGCTTTATTCATTCACGACGGCGGCCATAGCGGCGCCGACTTCGATACCACACGCTTTCCCCAAATTCTTCATGGTGTCGACGTACGTGATTTTTACCCCCGATTTGTTGCAGAGGTTAACGATTTTAGTTGTAATCCGCGGATCTGCATCATGTGCAATGAACACTTCGCTAGCTTTACCAAGCTCCACGCTGCGTGTCGTTTGCTTTGTGCCAATGCTTAACTTCTGACCCTGTAAATTCTTTTCATAAGACATTAGCGATAACATCCTCCGAAACACAGGTAATCATGCCTTAGGCACACTTTGATATATTAGCACCTGAAAAATATCATGTCAAGCAATCTTTTAAAAACTGCCGAATATTATTCAACGCTAACCGCTTCCCGCTCGATTTGATCCTCGTTTTCTTCTTCCTCTTGGTCGGCAAAACGAATGTTGCGATAACGCGCCATTCCCGTACCAGCCGGAATCAGTTTGCCGATGATGACATTTTCCTTCAGGCCGAGCAGCTGATCGACCTTGCCCTTGATCGCCGCGTCGGTAAGTACTCTTGTCGTCTCCTGGAACGATGCAGCGGACAAGAACGAGTCCGTTTCAAGCGATGCCTTCGTGATCCCGAGCAATACCGGACGTGCGACAGCAGGCTCGTTGCCGGCCAGAATCGCTTCTTTGTTCGCCGCTTCATATTCATGAATGTCTACGAACGCGCCAGGCAAGAGCGTCGTATCTCCGGCATCGACGATGCGGATTTTGCGAAGCATCTGCTTGATCATAACTTCGATGTGCTTGTCGTTGATTTCTACGCCCTGGTTCCGGTAAACGCGCTGAACCTCTTGCAGAATATAGTTCTGCACGCCGCGGATCCCTTTGATGCGAAGCATATCTTTCGGGTCGATCGAACCGTCCGTCAGCTCGTCTCCGGCTTCTACGTGGACTCCTTCATGAACGCGGATACGCGAACCATAGGTTACGGCATACACTTTCGTTTCCGCTTCGCCTTGTACCTCGATCTCGCGGCGGTCCTTCGCTTCGCGAATTTGCTTCACTACGCCGTCGATTTCGGTGATGATCGCTTGACCTTTCGGATTGCGCGCCTCGAACAACTCTTGGATACGCGGCAAACCTTGGGTAATGTCATCGCCGGCAACGCCGCCGGTATGGAACGTACGCATCGTCAGCTGTGTTCCCGGCTCGCCGATCGATTGCGCCGCGATAATGCCGACCGCTTCGCCGATTTCGACAAATTTGCCGGTTGCCAAGTTGCGGCCGTAACAAATTTTACATACGCCATGACGTGCGCGGCAGCTCAGCACCGAACGGATTTGGATCGTTTCGACGCCGGCCTCGATTAACTCCTCGGCTTTCCATGCGTCAATCAGATCGTTGCGGGCTACAATAACTTCACCGGTTTTCGGATGACGAACCGTTTCGAAGGAATATCGGCCTTCGATCCGATCGTACAGATCCTCGATAACCTCTTTGCCGTCTTGGATCTTGCTGACCGTAAAGCCTTTGTCCGTTCCGCAATCGTCCTCGCGGACGATAACGTCCTGGGCGACGTCAACGAGACGACGGGTCAAGTAACCCGAGTCCGCCGTACGAAGGGCCGTATCGGCAAGACCTTTACGGGCGCCGTGCGTCGAGATGAAGTACTCGAGGACCGTCAGACCTTCACGGAAGTTCGATTTGATCGGCAATTCATGGATTCGACCGGATGGGTTCGCCATCAGACCCCGCATACCGCCGAGCTGAGTGATCTGCGATTTGTTACCCCGTGCTTTGGAGTCAACCATCATCATGATCGAGTTATAGCGATCCATCGATTTCATCAGAATGTCCGTAATTTGGTCTTTCGTATTGCCCCAGATTTGGATAACCCGGTCGTAACGTTCTTCGTTCGTAATCAATCCGCGACGGTATTGGTTCGTAACGACTTTAACCTTTTCTTCCGATTGCTGAAGGATTTCAACCTTTTCTTTCGGAACGGTTACGTCAGCTACGGCAACGGTAATACCCGCGCGCGTCGAATACGTAAAGCCGGTTTGCTTGATTTTATCCAAAATCTTCGATGTTTCGGTCGTATGATAGATCCGGAAACATTCGGCGATTATTTGTCCGAGATACTCTTTGCCGATCGCGCCTTTGACATCGACGTTTTTGATAAACTCAGAAACGTTGACGCCTTTTTCGGAAATAAAGTAACGATCCGGCGTGCCTTGCAGCAGGTTCGTTTTCGTCGCTTCGTTGATGTACGGGAAGCTTTTCGGGAAAATTTCGTTGAAAATAACTTTACCGATCGTCGTCACGAGCAACGAGTTTTGTTGAGTTTCCGTAAAGGACGTTTTGCCCAGCACTTTGGCAGGCAGCGCGATGCGTGCGTGCAGTGCCGCGATGCCGCGTTGGTAAGCGGAGATCGCTTCGTTCACCGTAGCGAACACCATGCCGGCACCCTTGGCTTCCACGTTGTCCATCGTCAAATAGAAGCTTCCGAGAACCATATCCTGCGATGGCGTAACGACAGGCTTGCCGTCTTTCGGGTTCAAAATGTTGCCCGAAGCCAGCATCAGCAGGCGCGCTTCCGCTTGGGCTTCCGCCGACAACGGAACGTGAACGGCCATTTGGTCTCCGTCGAAGTCGGCGTTGTAAGCCGTACATACGAGCGGATGCAGCTTGATCGCGCGGCCTTCGACCAGAATCGGTTCGAATGCCTGGATGCCGAGACGGTGAAGTGTAGGGGCGCGGTTCAGCAGAACCGGATGCTCCTTGATCACTTCCTCGAGCACGTCCCAAACTTCCGAGCTGACGCGTTCGACTTTGCGTTTTGCGCTTTTGATATTGTGCGCAAGACCTTTATTCACAAGCTCTTTCATAACGAAAGGCTTAAACAATTCAAGCGCCATTTCTTTCGGCAGACCGCATTGGTACATTTTCAGGCTTGGTCCGACAACGATAACGGAACGGCCGGAATAGTCAACGCGTTTACCGAGCAAGTTTTGACGAAAACGACCTTGTTTCCCTTTGAGCATATGGCTGAGCGATTTAAGCGGACGGTTGCCCGGACCGGTAACAGGACGGCCGCGACGACCGTTGTCGATCAATGCGTCAACCGCTTCCTGGAGCATCCGTTTCTCGTTCTGCACGATAATGTCGGGAGCGCCCAGGTCGAGCAGCCGCTTAAGCCGATTGTTCCGGTTGATCACGCGGCGGTACAAGTCGTTCAAGTCAGACGTTGCGAAACGTCCGCCGTCGAGTTGAACCATCGGACGAAGCTCCGGCGGAATAACCGGAAGCACGTCAAGGATCATCCATTCCGGATTATTGCCGGAATTACGGAACGCCTCCATGACTTCAAGCCGCTTGATCGCACGGTTTCTGCGTTGGCCTTGGGCCGTGCGCAGTTCTTCGCGCAGGTGATCAAGCTCTTTGTCGATGTCGATATCTTGCAGCAGCTTCTTCACCGCTTCGGCGCCCATGCCGGCTTGGAAGCCGTAGCCGTACTTCTCGCGGTAGCTGCGGTATTCTTTCTCGGACAGCAGTTGCTTCTTCTCCAGCGGCGTATCGCCTGGATCCGTCACAACGTAGGAAGCAAAGTAAATGATCTCCTCAAGCGAACGCGGCGACATATCGAGCGCCAAACCCATTCGGCTTGGGATTCCTTTGAAAAACCAAATGTGCGATACCGGAGCGGCCAGTTCAATATGACCCATCCGTTCACGGCGCACTTTCTGGCGCGTTACCTCAACGCCGCAGCGGTCACAAACGACGCCTTTATAACGCACGCGTTTGTATTTGCCGCAATGGCATTCCCAATCTTTCGTCGGGCCGAAAATCTTTTCGCAGAACAGCCCTTCCTTTTCCGGCTTTAACGTACGGTAGTTGATCGTTTCCGGCTTCTTCACTTCCCCGCGGGACCAGGAGCGAATTTTATCCGGAGAGGCCAAACCGATTTTCATAAACTCGAAATTGTTAACGTCCATCAAGGAGCAACCCTCCTCAAGAGTGTACTAGAGTGCAACAAAAGCATATATATTACTCTGCGCCGACTTCCGCACCTTCAAGGTTCAGGTTAAGCTTGTCGCTGGTCGCATCGTCTTCGTCATCGAATTCTTTCATTTCGATCTCTTCTTCGTTCTCCGTCAATATCTTAACGTCCATACCTAAGCTTTGCAGCTCTTTGATCAAGACCTTAAACGACTCCGGCACGCCCGGTTCCGGAACGTTCTCGCCTTTGACGATCGATTCGTACGTCTTCACGCGGCCGACCACGTCGTCCGACTTGACCGTAAGAATCTCTTGCAGCGTGTACGCCGCGCCGTAAGCCTCGAGCGCCCAAACCTCCATCTCCCCGAAACGCTGGCCGCCGAACTGCGCTTTACCGCCGAGAGGCTGCTGCGTAACGAGCGAGTAAGGACCGGTCGAACGGGCATGGATTTTGTCGTCGACCATGTGCGCGAGCTTGATCATGTACATGACGCCGACCGTTACTTCGCGCTCGAACGGTTCGCCCGTCCGGCCGTCGTAAAGGACCGTCTTGCCGTTGCGCTGCATTCCGGCTTCTTCCATCGCGTCGAAAACGTCGTTCTCGCGCGCGCCGTCAAATACCGGCGTAGCCATATGCATGCCAAGCGTCTTGGCCGCCATGCCGAGATGAACCTCAAGCACCTGTCCGATGTTCATCCGCGATGGTACGCCCAGCGGGTTGAGCACAACCTCGACCGGCGTGCCGTCCGGGAGGAACGGCAAATCTTCTTCCGGCAGGATACGCGCGATAACCCCTTTGTTACCGTGGCGTCCGGCCATTTTGTCGCCTTCAGAAATCTTACGTTTCTGTGCGATATAGACGCGTACGAGTTGATTCACGCCTGGCGGCAGCTCGTCTCCGTTCTCGCGGGTGAACACTTTTACGTCGACGACGATGCCGTCGGTACCGTGCGGCACGCGAAGGCTTGTATCACGCACCTCGCGGGCTTTCTCGCCGAAGATTGCGTGCAAGAGACGCTCTTCCGCCGTAAGCTCCGTTACCCCTTTCGGCGTAACTTTGCCGACCAGAATGTCGCCTGCGCCGATCTCGGCACCAACGCGAATGATGCCGCGTTCGTCAAGGTTGCGCAGCGCGTCTTCCCCGACGTTCGGGATGTCGCGCGTGATCTCTTCCGGTCCGAGCTTCGTATCACGGGCTTCGGATTCGTATTCTTCAATGTGAATGGACGTATATACGTCCTCTTTCACGAGCTTCTCGCTAAGCAGGATCGCATCCTCGTAGTTGTAACCTTCCCATGTCATGAAGGCAACGACGACATTTCGGCCAAGCGCCAATTCGCCTTGCTCGGTCGATGGGCCGTCGGCGAGAATGTCCCCCCGCTTGATGACGTCGCCTTTGCGGACGAGCGGACGTTGGTTGATGCACGTTCCTTGGTTGGAACGCATAAACTTGTGAAGCTTATATTTGATGATATCGCCTGTCACCGGCTTGCCGTCAATCATCTCGACGCGGCGCAGCCAAATCTCGTTCGCCGACGAACGCTCGATGATGCCGTCGTGCTTCGCAACGATACATACGCCGGAGTCTTTCGCGGACTTGTGCTCCATGCCCGTGCCGACTAGCGGCGATTTCGGAATGAGGAGCGGAACGGCTTGCCGCTGCATGTTCGATCCCATGAGCGCGCGGTTGGAGTCATCGTTCTCGAGGAACGGAATGAGCGCCGTCGCGACGGAAACGACTTGCTTCGGCGATACGTCCATGTAGTCGACGCGATCGCGCGGAACAGTCAGAATGTTGTCAGGCTGCTTGTTGTATCGAACGATTACATTCTCGTCGACAAACGTGCCGTCCGAATTGAGTTCGGCGTTCGCTTGCGCGATAAAGTAGTTGTCCTCTTCATCAGCCGTCAAATAATCGATATGATCGGTGACCTTGCTTGTCTGCGAGTCAACTCGACGATACGGCGCTTCGATAAAGCCGTATTCGTTGATCCGCGCAAAGGTCGACAAGGAGTTGATCAGACCGATGTTCGGTCCTTCCGGCGTCTCGATCGGACACATCCGCCCATAGTGGGAGTTGTGTACGTCACGAACTTCGAAGCCCGCGCGCTCGCGTGTCAAACCACCGGGTCCGAGAGCGGACAAACGGCGTTTGTGCGTCAGCTCGGCAAGCGGGTTCGTTTGGTCCATGAACTGAGACAGCTGGGAGCTTCCGAAAAACTCTTTGATCGACGCGATGACAGGACGTATATTGATCAGCGCTTGCGGCGTGATCACGTTCGCGTCCTGAATCGACATTCTCTCGCGCACGACGCGCTCCATCCGGGACAAGCCGATCCGGAATTGGTTTTGCAGCAATTCGCCTACGGAACGAAGACGACGGTTGCCGAGATGGTCGATGTCGTCCGTGCTGCCGACGCCATGGAGCAGGTCGATGAAATAGTTGATCGAAGAAATAATGTCGGCCGGCGTAATATGCTTCACCGATTTGTCGATCAGGCCGTTGGCGATAACTTTGATCACCTTGCCGTCTTCGATCGGCGAGAACACGTTGATGCTCTGCATCGGAATATCGTTCGCATCAAGCACGCCGTTAGCTACGTGATAAGTTTTGAACCCGACGTTCTTCTCCAAGTACGGCAAAATTTGATCCAGCAAGCGGCGGTCGATCATTTGTCCGGCTTCGGCAATGATCTCGCCAGTTCCCGGGTCCACAAGCGTCTCCGCCAGACGTTGGTTGAACAGACGGTTCTTGATATGCAGCTTCTTATTGATTTTGTAGCGTCCGACATTCGCCAAATCATATCGCTTCGGATCGAAGAAACGCGCGATCAGCAAGCTCTTCGCATTGTCGAGCGTCGGCGGCTCGCCCGGACGAAGGCGCTCGTATATTTCGATCAGCGCTTTTTCCGTCGAGTCGGTATTGTCTTTATCCAGCGTATTGCGGATATATTCATCATCGCCCAGCAAATCGATAATTTCCGCATCCGTACCGAAGCCAAGCGCACGCAAAAGCACCGTTACCGGGATTTTGCGCGTCCGGTCGATCCGAACGTAGATAATATCTTTCGCATCGGTTTCCAGTTCAAGCCAAGCTCCGCGGTTCGGAATAACCGTCGCGGTATATGTTTTCTTCCCATTTTTATCGATCTTTGTGCTAAAATAGACGCTAGGGGAGCGAACCAGCTGACTGACGATAACCCGTTCAGCACCGTTGATGATAAACGTCCCCGTCTCCGTCATTAACGGGAAGTCGCCCATGAACACTTCCTGTTCCTTAACTTCGCCGGTTTCCTTGTTGATTAGGCGCACTTTGACCCGCAGCGGAGCCGCATAAGTAACATCGCGTTCTTTCGACTCGTCGACGGAATATTTCGGTTCGCCTAAGCTATAATCGATAAACTCCAACACCAAGTTGCCTGTGAAATCTTGAATCGGCGAAATATCATGAAACATTTCGCGCAATCCTTCTTCCAAAAACCACTCGTAAGATTTTTGTTGAATTTCGATCAGGTTAGGAACTTCCAGTACCTCATTGATTCGCGCGTAACTCCTGCGAGTACGCCGACCAAATTGAACAAGTTGTCCTGCCAACTCCATTCACCCCTCATGTCTACTCACTTAAACATTGCTTGCAAACCTAAATCAAGAGAAGTTGCATGAGCGCACGATGCACGCACTGATGCAATCTCTCTTGCAAAAAAGCAAAAAACGAAGAAAACCTCTATTCGTAGCCTTTCATTAAAAAGCCGCATGTAGAGGCATGTTCTCATCTCAGAGACCGATGTCGTGTTGTGCACATATCAAGTAGATTTACCTAAAATGTAAACATTATACGTAATATGCTAATTTTATATGCATATCGCGCAAAAAAATTCTTGACATTTTAGCAAACTAAAGACATGTAGCCCATCCTAATACTGACATTTTATAATAATACCACATCCAGCATATCAAGTCAAACGGTTTTTACGAATGTAAAGTTTGCCATAACACGCCGGTGCAGCAGGATTTATCCTTACAGTTCCAAGCAATGACTTCATTCGATCATTTGGGCTTCGTTGCTTTAAAAATGCGGTAGCCCTTATCTTTCGTCACTTCTTCCACATGCTCAAACAGCTGCTCCAGCTTGTCCTGCGTTGACGGCGCTCCCTGCTTCTTCTGGATGACGACCCATAACGCGCCTTGCGGCGTCAGTCGCTCAGCCGATAACTCGTAGATCCGGTGCACCACGTCTTTGCCCGCCCGAATCGGCGGGTTCGTCAGAATGGCGTCAAACCTCTCCTCGCCCAGTGCTGAAAACAAATCGCTTTGCAGCACCGTCACGTTCGCGATGCCGTTGGTGCGCGCATTCTCTTTGGCCAGCCCGACCGCTCGTTCATTCACATCAATCATCGTAACATGACCTTGAGGCGCCAGTTTCGCAGCCGTCAGGCCAATCGGTCCATATCCGCAGCCGACATCGAGCACTTTGGCATCGGAAGGGAACGCCATATGGTCGATCAAAACACGGGAACCGTAATCGATGCTTTGTTTGGAAAACACGCCGGCATCCGTCACAAAGGAAAACTTGCTGCCGCGAAGGGTCGCTTCGAATTTTTGCCGGTCGTGAACGGTACTCGGCTTCTCCGAATAATAATGCTCCGACATCGCATTTGCTCCTATCTCTATATGAACTCTAGCAAGGATAAAACTTCAAAAAACAGCCCGTTTGAAGATAACTTCAAACGGGCTGCATCGTTTCCTTATTTCACTTCAACGTTTGCTCCAGCTTCTTCAAGCTTCGCTTTGATTGCGTTAGCATCGTCTTTGCTTACTTTTTCTTTGATTGGTTTAGGTGCGCCGTCAACCAGGTCTTTCGCTTCTTTCAAGCCGAGGCCTGTAATTTCGCGAACAACTTTGATAACGTTGATTTTGGACGCGCCAGCGTTAGTCAGGATTACGTCGAATTCGGATTGCTCTTCAGCTTCAGCAGCTGCGCCGCCGCCTGCTACTACAGCTACAGGAGCTGCTGCAGTTACGCCGAACTCTTCTTCGATTGCTTTAACGAGGTCGTTCAGTTCCAGTACAGTCATACCTTTGATTGCTTCTAAAATTTGCTCTTTGCTCATGGTAGAACCTCCATTATGGGAATTAGATTAATTTTAAGCTTCTGCTTCTTTTTTCTCAGCAACTGCTTTAACGCCAAGCGCAAAGTTGCGGATTGGAGCTTGCAATACGCTAAGCAACATGGACAGCAAGCCTTCTCTCGAAGGAAGCTCGGCCAGTGCTTTGATTTGGTCGAAACCAACCACTTTGCCTTCAACAACGCCGCCTTTAATTTTCAAAGCGTCGTTCTTCTTCGCGAAATCGGACAAGATTTTTGCCGGTGCCACAACGTCTTGCGTACTGAACGCAATCGCTGTCGGACCAGTCAAATGCTCGTCAAGAGCGGAAAGTTCCGCTTGTTCCGTAGCGCGTCTTGTCAGGGAGTTTTTCAAAACTTGAAATTCTACGCCTGCTTCACGAAGCTTCTTACGCAGCTCCGTCACTTGAGCAACGTTCAAACCACGGTAGTCCGTAACAACTGTACAGGAGCTCGCACGCAATTTGTCGGTAATCTCAGTGACAGCTTGTTGTTTCTCTTGAATAATTTTGACGTTTGCCAAACTGTACACCTCCTACAAGTTTTTCGAAGAAAAACTTTCGTCGTAACGATTGAACTAAATTAAAAATGCCTCCGTAGACAACTACGAAGGCATGATGCGTCGCACAGAAACTTACGTTTCAAAACACGAACCTGTATCATAACACCTCGGTAGGAAATTAAGCCTGAAAGGCACCTACTGTCTACGGTTTGCATATTCGTTTGGATGACGATTGAACAGCAACATCAAACAGATTAACACGTTCGCGGACCAAAGTCAATGGCGTAGGTTTTTCCAGACGCCTCGCAAACGATCTTATCTGAACGATTGCGTGTTCACCGTTGCGCTTGGGCTCATCGTCGAGGATACGGCGATGTTTTTCAAATATACGCCTTTCGCTGCTGCCGGCTTCGCCCGGTTAAGAGCTTCGATCAGAGCGCGGAAGTTGTCGTTCAGCTTCTCAGCGTCGAACGATACTTTCCCGATCGGTGCGTGAATTTGTCCCGCTCGATCTAGGCGGTATTCGATTTTACCCGCTTTGATTTCTTGAACTGCTTTGGCTACGTCGAAAGTTACCGTGCCTGCTTTCGGGTTCGGCATTAAGCCTTTACCGCCGAGCAGACGACCCAGCTTACCGACTTCGCTCATCATATCAGGCGTAGCTACGCAGACGTCGAACTCGAACCAGCCTTGTTGGATTTTGTTGATCAGATCTTGATCGCCAACATAATCCGCGCCAGCCGCTTCCGCTTCTTTCACTTTTTCGCCTTTCGCAAATACGAGCACTCGTTTCGTTTTACCTGTTCCATGAGGCAATACGACAACGCCACGCACGTTTTGGTCTTGTTTCTTAGGGTCTACGCCCAGACGGACGGCAACTTCAACGGTTTCGTCGAATTTGGCCGATGCCGCTTTTTTTACCAGCTCAATCGCCTCTAACGGCTCATAAGTGGCGTTGAAATCAAACAATTTTGCAGCTTCTGCATACTTCTTGCCGTGTTTAGCCATATTTCGTTTCCTCCTTTGTGGTATTAGCGGATAATCCTCCCACTGATGCGGCGGAATGCCGCCATGCGAAAAAAGTTTCGCAAACAATTAGTCTTCGATGACGATACCCATGCTGCGAGCCGTACCTTCAACCATCAGCATTGCCGCTTCAACGGAAGCTGCGTTCAGGTCGGGCATTTTTGTCTCAGCGATTTCACGCACTTTCGCGCGTTTAACGGTAGCGACTTTCTTCTTGTTCGGTTCTCCGGAGCCTTTTGCAATGCCCGCAGCAACACGAAGAAGAACTGCAGCCGGTGGAGTTTTGGTTTCGAATGTAAAGGAACGGTCTTCGAATACGGAAATAACGACAGGAATAATCAATCCCGCTTGGTCAGCCGTACGAGCGTTGAACTCTTTACAGAAAGCCATGATGTTAACCCCTGCTTGACCGAGTGCCGGTCCGATTGGAGGCGCTGGATTCGCCTTACCCGCAGGAACTTGCAGTTTCACCATCTTGATTACCTTTTTAGCCATGTGAAACACCTCCTTGCTCAAATTGTGGTCGAACGGGAAATATACCCTCCCACTGACGTAGGCCTATCCGCGTGAATAGACCCGAAAGAAACCAATACACATTAAATCGACGGAATCCTCTTTAGAAATCAGATGATCATTCTACTTCGAACAACTTCATGATTTCGCAATTAAATTCACCTTAAAAACGCGGTCGATCACCCACGAATTGCCTCGATCTAATTTAATTATATTTTCTCCACTTGAGTATAATCCAACTCCAGCGGGGTTTCCCTACCAAACATGTTGACATGCACCTTCAGCTTACTCTTGTCAGGAATAATATCCTCGATCGATCCTACAAAATTCGCAAACGGCCCAACTTTGACGCGAACCGTTTCTTTCAGATGGAAATCGATTTTCGGCTTCGGTTCTTCCATGCCCATATGCTTGAGAATTTGTTCGACTTCCTCAGGCAGAAGCGCCGTCGGTTTCGAACCCGAACCGGTCGAGCCTACGAACCCGGTTACGCCCGGCGTATTGCGGACGACATACCAAGAATCGTCGGTCTGGATCATTTCAACCAAAACATAACCAGGGTACACCTTGCGCATGACGGTTTTCTTCTTGCCGTCTTTGTTGACGACCTCTTCTTCCATCGGCACAAGAACCCGGAATATTTTGTCCTTCATATCCATGGATTCGACGCGTTTCTCTAAATTGGCTTTGACTTTGTTCTCATACCCGGAGTAGGTATGAACAACGTACCATCTTTTTTCCATAACAGCCACCTTTGGACCTACTATTTTAAAACAAGATCCAACAGTTGTGTAATACCGATGTCGAGCAGCCAGAAGTAAACCGTCATGATCAGAATCGTGACGATTACGACGAGCGTATAGCTTGTCAGCTCTTTACGATTCGGCCAACGGACTTTTTTCAATTCCGACCAACTGTCGGTAAAGAAAGAAAACGTAGTTCCAAAGCCTTGTTTGAGTTTACTTAAAAAAGCCACAACTACACCCCCCGGAACCTATCTCGTTTCGCGATGAGAAGTATGCTCGTTACAAAACTTGCAATATTTCTTCATCTCAATGCGGTCAGGGTTGTTCCGCTTATTCTTGCTGCTAGTGTAGTTTCTTTGCTTGCAGCTTGTACAAGCCATCGTAATAATTACCCGCATCGTGTACACCTCCCAAGACAACCTTGTAGTAAGGAGCGTCTATACTTACACCTAAAAATCGTACGCAAATTTAGGGCTACCTAACACACTTTAGCACAATACAAAAATCATGTCAAGGAGAAGGTGCCTTATCACACCTGCCGGGAAGGGCGTTTGTGGCCGCAGTAACAAGACTTCATCAGACATTATGGACATCTAATCGTAATCGTAAACTTTTTTCCAATTGGCATCTTCGGAAAACAGCATCAAAAAACAGCCCTCTCTCGCGAGATAGGCTGTACGTTTTCGAGTTCATAGGTTAAGGCATGATCGCTTCCGCCTGAAAAAGGTCGTTATGAATTGCTAATATCGCGTACTTCCAAATAACGTTCCAGCTTGCGTTTGACGCGTTGCAGCGCATTGTCGATCGACTTCACGTGACGATCCAGATCAACGGCGATTTCCTGGTAGGAGCGCCCGTCCAAATAAAGCATCAGCACCTTGCGTTCCAGATCACTCAAAATTTCGCCCATCTTATCTTCCAGGCCGCTGAATTCCTCCTGGTTAATAATCAGCTCCTCCGGGTCGGTGACCCGCGAACCGCAGATGACGTCAAGCAACGTACGGTCGGAATCCTCATCGTAGATGGGCTTGTCCAAAGAAACATACGAGTTGAGCGGAATATGCTTCTGTCGCGTCGCGGTCTTGATCGCCGTAATGATCTGCCGGGTAATGCACAGCTCCGCAAAAGCTTTGAAGGATGCCAGCTTGTCCCCTTTAAAATCGCGAATCGATTTATATAACCCGATCATTCCTTCTTGAACGATGTCTTCCCGGTCTGCTCCGATCAGAAAATAGGAACGCGCCTTGGCCCGGACAAAATTGCGATATTTGTTTATTAAAAATTCGAGAGCCTCGCTGTCCCCGTCACGCACAGCTTCGACGACGTCTTCATCCGTCTTGAGGTCATACTCGTGCATTCTCAATTCTTTGAGGTCGACGCTCACAAATAATCCCTCCGGTTGCAAGTGTTACCTATTTTCTCTAGCAAAGATAGAATAAGTATACATTATGTAACCTGACATCGTCAACCGAATGAGGCTGCCGATTTGTCACGGAAACGTCACATTCTACTTGCAAGATTGGCCGTCATTTTTCACCGCGCCGCCACCGCTCGAACAACTGCTTCGCATCGAGGCTCAGCTTCCCCTCGATCGTATTGGTCTTGACCACGGACTGCTCCGTGATTTGCCGCCGCACTTCCTTGCGGCTCGTCTCCACGTCGAGCAGCAGCTCCCGCGCCGACAGCCGGAGCGCCCCCTTGCCGAACGTCACGTGCTGCTCGACGACGTCCGAGGTTGCCACGATGATCCGCCGCCGCCGCGCGGACAACTCCCCGACGAAACGCTCGATGCATTCGTCGGCCGTTTCCTTCTCTTTCGTGTAATGCACTTGCACTCGGCTTTGCTTGTACTTCCCGCCATGGCCGGGCACATGATGGGCATCGAAGACGACGATGATCTTCATTCCCGAAAAAGCTTGATACCCGGCCAATAAATCGATCAATCGGTCGCGCGCCGATTCAAGACTGAGCTGTTTGAGCGATTCGAGCTCGGGCCAATCGCCGATGACGTTGTAGCCGTCGACGATCAGTACTTCTTCGATGTCCTTCATGTTTACTTCTTGCTTTCGCGTTGACGCACGACCTCGTACATGATGACGCCGGCCGCCACGGAAGCGTTAAGCGAATTGATTTGACCGAACATCGGAAGCTTCAGCAAGAAATCGCATTTTTCCTTGATCAGCCTGCCGATTCCTTTGTTCTCGTTGCCGATGACTACGGCGAGCGGCATCGTCAAGTCGCTGCGGTACATGTTCTGCTCGGCCGAGACGTCCGCCCCGGCAACCCATATGCCCTGCTCTTTCAATTCCTCGATCGTCTGCGCGATATTGGTGACGCGCGCTACCGGCACATATTCCACCGCGCCCGCCGATGTTTTCGATACCGTCGCGGTCAAGCCGACCGAGCGGCGTTTCGGGATGATGACACCGTGCACGCCGGTGCAATCGGCCGTACGAAGGATCGATCCCAGATTGTGCGGGTCCTCGATTTCATCGAGGATAAGCAGGAACGGCGTTTCGCCGGCCGCCTTCGCCCGCGCGATCAAATCTTCGACTTCGGCGTATTCGTATGCGGCCACCTGTGCCACGACGCCCTGGTGCTGAACGTTCCCCGCCATTTGGTCCAGCTTGCGCTTGTCCACAAACTGCACGATGATGCCGTTTTTTTTCGCTTCCGCCACGATCGGCATCGTCAGCTGCTTCTGCGCGTTCTCCGCAAGCCACAGCTTGTTGATCGTTCGTCCGGAACGAAGCGCTTCGAGCACCGAATGCTTCCCGGCAATATATTCTTCCAAAGGAAATCCTCCCTGCTTCTCTCTCGTTATCTATTCGGACGGGCTCTTCGCAGACTTGCCGCTTTCGATGCTTTGCACCGCAATGCCCATCAATTGTTCCAAACGTTCGAATCTTTTCTTATAGTACAAATAACCGAGCAAACATTCAAATGCCGTGCTGTGCCGGTATTGCAAAATATCGGCGTTTTTCGGCGCGGTGCCGGATTTGGCGTTGCGCCCGCGCCGGACGATATCCTGCTCTTCCTCGTCCAGCAGCGGGAGCACGAACTCCAGCGATTTGGATTGCGCCTTCGCCGATACAAATCGTGTCGCTTGCCGGTGCAAATGGTTCGGCCGATGGTTCGGCAGCGACACGACGTATTGCCGGACGTACATTTCATAAACGGCGTCGCCGACGTAAGCGAGCACAAGAGGTTGAATCAAAGCCGCGTCTTTGGCCGGCGCATGGGTAAACAATGTATCGTCCATCGTTATTTCCTGCGCCAGCGGATGCCTTGCGGCGTGTCTTCCAGCACGATGCCGCGTTCGGTCAGCAGGTCGCGGATTTCGTCGGCCCGCGCCCAGTTCTTCGCTTTGCGCGCTTCGACACGCTCGGCGATCAGCTGTTCGATCTCGCCGTCCAGCAGCGCTTCCTCGCCATCCGATAGGATGCCCAGAATGTCGTTCATTTCATCGAATAGAGCCAGCAGCGCCTTCAACACGGCAGCGTTCGCCCGCTCCCGCTGCAAATACAGGTTCGCTTCGCTGACGAGTTCGAACACGGCCGTAATCGCATCCGGCGTCGAGAAATCGTCCTCCATCTTGGCATGAAACTCGCCGCGGATCGCCTCAAGCCGCTCTGACAGCTCATGGCTGCCATTCGCATCCGCCGCTTCCGCGGCTTCTGCGCCGAGCACCTTCAGCCGGTGCTTCACATTGGCCACGCACGTTTCGATCCGTTCGACGCTGTTGCCGGCCTGCGCAATCGTTTCGTCGCTGAAATTCAGCGGACTGCGGTAATGCGCCGACAGCATGAAATAACGGATCACTTCCGGTCTGATGCGCGCAACCAGATCTTTAACCAGAATGCCGTTGCTGAGCGACTTGGACATCTTCTCGTTGTTGATGTTCACGAAGCCGTTATGCATCCAGTAATGGGCAAGCTCCTGCCCGTTCAGCGCCTCGGACTGCGCCACCTCGCACTCGTGATGCGGGAATTGCAGGTCGTGTCCGCCGCCGTGGATGTCGAGCGTTTCGCCCAAATATTTGCCCGCCATCGCAGAGCATTCGATATGCCATCCCGGGCGGCCTTCGCCCCACGGGCTGCTCCAGCTAATCTCGCCGGGCTTCGCTTTTTTCCATAACACGAAATCCATCGGGTTTTCTTTACGCTCGTCGACCTCGATCCGGATGCCGAATTGCAGCTCCTCGAGATTCTGATGCGACAGTTTGCCGTAATCGGCGAACTTCTCCGTCCGGTAGTTGACGTCTCCGCCCGCTTCATAGGCATACCCTTTGTCGATCAAGCCTTGAATGAACGCGATAATCTCCGGAATGTTGTCCGTTACGCGCGGATTCAACGTCGCCCGCCGCACCTTCAGGGCATCGATGTCCGCGTAATAAGCGGCGATGAACGTTTCCGCGACTTCCGGCACGGTCGTCCCCATCTCTTCCGCCTTGCGGATCAGCTTGTCGTCCACATCCGTGAAGTTGACGACATAATTGACGTCATAGCCGGTCGCATCCAGGTAACGGCGCACCACGTCGAAGACGATGGCCGGACGCGCATTGCCGATATGGATGTAGCCGTACACCGTCGGCCCGCAAACATACATTCTCACTTTGCCTGGCTCGATCGGCACGAACTTTTCTTTATTTCTCGTTAACGTGTTGTAAATCTTGAGTGGCATCTCGTTCAACCCCTTTGTCATTTGGTCTTGTTCCGTTATGTTTTAAGCTATGCAGCTCCGATTTCAATTCTTCGATTTCTTTCTGCATCGTGCGGAACATTTCGATAACCGGGTCGGGCAGCTTGGAATGGTCCAGCTTGTCGACCCGCACGCCGTCCCGCTTCACGACGCGGCCCGGATTGCCGACGACCGTGCTGTTCGGCGGCACCTCCCGCAGCACGACCGCATTTGAGCCGATACTTGCATTATCCCCAACCGTAAACGATCCGAGCACTTTGGCGCCCGAGCCGACAACGACGTTATTGCCGATCGTCGGATGCCGTTTGCCTTTCTCTTTGCCGGTACCGCCAAGCGTCACGCCCTGGTAGAGAACGACATCGTCGCCGATTTCGCACGTTTCCCCGATGACGACGCCCATTCCATGGTCGATGAACAATCGGCTGCCGATGCGTGCGCCCGGATGGATTTCAATCCCCGTAAAAAAGCGGCTGACCTGCGATACGATTCGCGCCATCGTGCAGAACCGCCGCTTGAACAAAGCGTGCGCGATCCGATGCGCCCATATCGCATGAAGCCCGGAATAGGTGAATACAACCTCAAAAACGCTGCGCGCCGCTGGATCGTTGTCCATGACCGCTTGTATGTCGGATTTCATATGGCTAAACATCTGGTTATCCCCTCTGCCATGGATAAACGATGGCGCCTTGGAAACCTAGCGCATGACGTTTACCGGTGAAATAAGATCAGCCTATAAGAAAAACCTCTATCGAAGTCCTTCAAGGATGAGCGACCGCGTTTTAGCGGAAGTTTATTCTAGGTAAAGAAAGTTCTTTTTCGCTTTAATGCTTCAGCGAACTTAAACTTTCATTATCGTTCAGAAAGGTTCGGCTCCGCTGAAAACTTATACTTTCACATATTATAAATACAAAAAAGCCTCTGCAGCCAAATTCGGCTGCAGAGACGTTTATCCGTGGTTCCACTCTGCTTGGGTTACGCTCTCCGACTCGATCTAACGATTCCGCTATCGGTCATCGTATCCCCTCTTGTGCGTCCTTAACGCGGACGATTCGGCACAACCTACCTTGTCTGGCGCGCCAAAAGGCGGCCGCAAATCGGATGCGCAGCTCACAGGTGCATCATACGCTTCGACGGAATGGGCGATTCGCAGCCGGACGCCGAAACGTCCGATCCCCCTCTCTGAAAATCCGCAGGTGAAACATATTCTCCTGATCAACGCTGATATAATTTAGGGCCCCGCGAAGTACCTGAGTCAGCTTTGAAGCCAAGCCCCACTTTGTGGTGACGTTTCCCCTAGTATACATCGTTACAGCAGGTTGCGCAACCGGCTTGTGACTTTGTCTCGTCCCAGCAAATACAAGGTCTGGTTCAGATCGCGGCCGTGCATCTGGCCCGTCAGCGCCACGCGGATCGGCATGAACAGCTGCTTGCCTTTGCTGCCCGTCTCGGCTTGCACGCTCTTGATTAGCCCTTGCATCGCTTCCTCCGTAAATTCAGGCGCCTGCTCCACCTGCTTCAAGAAAGAGGCAAGCACGGCCGGTACTTGCGGTTCGGCGAGCACGGCTTTCGCTTCGTCGTCGAACTCCACTTCCTCGCGGAAGAACATGTCGGACAACTCGACGATTTCCGATGCGGAGCGCAGCTGCTCTTGGTACAGGCCAACAAGCGCGGTGACCCATTTCGTCGTCGCTTCGTCCAGCTGCGCCGGAATCCTGCCGGCTTTCTGCAAATGCGGGATCGCCATCTCAACGACACGCGTCAGATCGGCTTTCTTCAAGTAATAGTTGTTCATCCAGCTCAGCTTGTCGGTATCGAACACCGCCGGGCTGCGCGACAGCCGGCTCTCGTCGAAAATGCCGATCAGCTCGTCGCGGGTGAACATCTCGTTCTCGCCTTCCGGCGACCAGCCGAGCAGCGCGATGAAGTTGAACAACGTCTCCGGCAAATACCCGAGATTGTCGTATTGCTCAATAAATTGAATGATCGACTCGTCGCGCTTGCTCAGCTTTTTCCGGTGCTCGTTCACGATCAGCGTCATATGGCCGAACAGCGGCGCTTCCCAGCCAAGCGCTTCATACAGCATCAGCTGACGCGGCGTATTGGATACGTGGTCCTCGCCTCGAAGCACATGGGAAATGCGCATCAGATAATCGTCCACGACAACCGCGAAGTTATACGTCGGAATGCCGTCTTTCTTCACGATGACGAAATCGCCCATGCCGTCCGATTCAAACGAGATTTCGCCTTTTACCATATCGTTGAACGTATACGTCCTGCCTTCCGGCACGCGGAACCGAACGCTAGGGATGCGGCCTTCCGCCTCATACGCCTGGCGTTGTTCCTCCGTCAATGTGCGGTGCTTCCCGGAATAACGCGGTGTTTCGCCGCGCGCGGTTTGCTCTTCGCGCTCCTGCTCCAGCTCCTCCTCGGTGCAGTAGCAATAATACGCCAGCCCTTTATCCATTAACTCCTGCCAGCACTTGCGGTAAATATCGAGTCGTTCGGTTTGACGGTACGGCCCGTATTCGCCCCCGATGTCGATGCTTTCGTCCCAATCGATGCCTAGCCATTTCAAATATTTCAGTTGACTTTCCTCGCCGCCGGCCACGTTGCGCTTCACGTCCGTGTCCTCGATGCGGATAATGAATTTTCCCCCGTGATGGCGGGCGAACAAATAGTTAAACAACGCCGTCCGAGCGTTACCGATATGCAAATGACCGGTTGGGC
This sequence comes from Paenibacillus sp. sgz302148, assembly GCF_056120465.1. Lineage (NCBI taxonomy): Bacteria > Bacillati > Bacillota > Bacilli > Caryophanales > Paenibacillaceae > Paenibacillus > Paenibacillus sp. sgz302148. Next base: position 19,527 of record NZ_JBVYOJ010000029.1, on the reverse strand, counting down.
TCGGCGCATAGCGCACGCGGATTTCTGGTTGGCTGCTCATCTGATCCAGCGCTCCTCCCTGAACGTTCAATATCCCTTGATCATAGCACATCGCGAACGAGACAGACAACCGACTGGGCGGCGATTCCTTCGCCTCGGCCGGTGAAACCAAGCCATTCCGTCGTCGTTGCCTTTACGTTCACCTGCGAAATCTCCGCCTCTAGCGCACGGGCGATAATCTCGACCATATGCGGAATGTGCGGCGCCATCTTCGGCTTCTGGGCGATGATCGTCGAATCGATATTGCCGAGCTTGTAGCCCATCGACTTCGCGATCGCCCATACTTGCTCCAGCAGCTTCAAGCTGTCGGCGTCCTTAAACGCAGCATCCGTGTCGGGAAAATGTTTGCCGATATCGCCTTGTCCCAGCGCGCCGAGGATGGCGTCGCTAATCGCGTGCAGCAGCACGTCGGCGTCGGAATGGCCGAGAAGCCCTTTCTCATATGGAATGCGGACGCCGCCGATAATGCATTCACGGCCTTCCACCAATTGATGCACGTCAAAACCTTGCCCTACTCGAATCATCTTGTCGTATCCCCTCTCCATGATTGCCGGGACAGCACGTACTCCGCCATGTCCAAATCTTCCGGCGTCGTAATTTTCAAATTGCGGTAGTCACCCTCCACGACATGAACCGGCAGTCCAAGCCGCTCGACGAGCATCGCGTCGTCGGTGCCGAGGAACCCGTCGCGCTCCGCCGCACGATGCGCCTCAAGCAACGCGGACAGACGAAAAGCCTGCGGGGTCTGAATCGCCCACAAGCTTCGCCGATCCGGCGTCGATGATATGACGCCAGAAGGATGTACAAGCTTAATCGTATCTTTGACCGGTACGGCGAGCACCGCTGCGGCATCCGTCGACCGCGCCTTTTCATAGCAGCGTACCGCTTGCTCCGGTTTCACGAACGGACGGACGCCGTCGTGAACCAGCACCCACTCGATCCCTTCTTCCTCCAGTGCGACAAGCCCGCGATAGACCGAATGCTGCCGCTCTGCGCCGCCGGCGATGACGCGGATCACTTTGGTCAGCGCGTACTGCCGAACGAAATCTTCATTCCGGTCCACGTCGTCTTTCCCTACAACAAGCGTAATCGCCGCAACATCCGCCAGCTGCTCGAACAGCTCCAGCGTATGCACGACGATCGGTTTGTCCTGCAACAGCAAATATTGCTTGCTTTCTTGCGTGCCCATCCGCGAGCCCCGGCCCGCGGCGACAACGACAACGCCAAGCTTCCCCATATTCCTCGGCCCCTAATCTCTCCTGTTGGAGTCACTCATCTGTATCTACTATACCTGTTTTAGAGTGCTTTTTCCAACAATTTCGGCTTGGCGAAGATCATTCGGCCGGCCGACGTTTGCAGCACGCTCGTCACGAGCACTTCCATCGTCGTGCCGATATACTCGCGGCCGCCTTCGACGACGATCATCGTTCCGTCGTCCAAATAAGCGACGCCTTGTCCGTGCTCCTTGCCGTCCTTAATGACCTGGACCAGGATTTCCTCACCCGGGAGAACGACAGGTTTCACCGCATTCGCCAAATCATTAATGTTCAGGACGGAAACCCCTTGCAGCTCGCAAACCTTGTTCAGGTTAAAATCATTCGTCACCACTTTACCCTGGAGCGCTTTGGCAAGCCGCACCAGCTTGCTGTCAACCTCGGAAATATCCTCGAAGTCACCGTCATAAATGAGAACTTTAACGTCCAATTCCTTCTGGATCCGGTTCAAAATATCAAGACCACGACGGCCGCGATTCCGTTTCAGCAAATCCGAAGAATCGGCGATATGCTGCAGCTCCTCGAGCACGAACTCGGGAATGACAAGGGTCCCTTCGATAAAACCGGTTTTGCAAATATCGGCGATCCGGCCGTCGATGATGACGCTTGTATCCAATATTTTGTGCTCCTCAAATCCCTTCTCATCCTTCTGCTTGCCGCGATCCCCGCGAGCGGCCGCTAGCAGAGCGGCGATTTCGTCCTTCTTCAAATACCCGATCTGAAACCCGATATAGCCGAATAATAGCGTCATCATGAGCGGAATTACCGTATCGGCACCGCTGATCTTGGCGACAGGCGGATAGACCAGAAAAGAAGCGAGCAGGCCGACGATCAAACCCAGAAGGCCGGAACCCAACTCCCCCCCGGGAACTTGAGCCAACCGGTCGATACTACCCCGAATCATCCCGATGATCGCTTGGGTTCCCCAAGTTGCTACCGCAAATCCGAGCAGCGCGCCTAAGGCGACGAACAAGAGCTTGCCGCCGAAGCCATTCGCAGCATCAAATACAGGTTCTAGAAACAAGAACGGCTTGTCCATCAAATCATAAAGCTGGCCGCCTACCATCGCGCCCAATAAAGTCAACAATAGCTGAATTGTTCTTTTGAACATCATGATGCTTCACCTCCATCAATTTGTATGCTTATTTCCATTCCTTTTACAATTATGGTCCAATTTCTTCAAGGCTAATCGGAGACGAACAATTTCTTTTGAAATCGGACATCGGTTTCGCTATAATGAAATTGGAAATTGAGTGGAATTGAGGTGCATGGGATTGAGCGCGACAACATTAACGGAATTTCAGGAACAAGTATCGGAATTGCTGCTCCGCCATCGAAGTTTGCTGGATGTATTGTCAAAGTGCGGCCAGGCGAATGCCGCCGTCAATCGATCGGTCGTCAAATCCATAACCGAATGCGGCTGCATTGCCGTTCAAGCCACAAAACAAACGTATTCCGACGATCTGAGCATCGAAGGAACCAAGCATCAGATGAACAGCCACGTTTCCGGCGAGCTCTGCGAGCATTGCAAGGAAATGATTACGACCGAGCTTGGGAAAAATTTGTTCTATATGTCCGCCTTATGCAATTTGCTTGATGTGGATATGGATGAGGTTGTTACCAAAGAATCGCAAAAATGCACGACGCTCGGATTTTTTAACCTATCGTAGGTCTGAACCGAAACCAAAGAAAAAAGCATTTATTTTCTCTTCAGAAAATAAATGCTTTTTATTTTGCCTCGCTATGATATTTTACGATTCGGATTTGACTGCTTCTTCCGATTTGGCGGCGGCGGATTGTGTCTTGGATTTGCGCCGTCTGCGCGGGAAGAGCCGTTCAACGTTTTTTTTTAAGCCGTACAGCGCGTAAAGTACGAGCGGCACGAAGATCAGCTTGGACGAATGCTCCGGAAAAATAATAGCCAACGTTACGGCCGCAATGATGATGGCCGGTACGACCCAGATGGCGGCTTTCGGAATGCCGACCTTCTTGAAGTTCGGGTATTTGACGGTGCTGACCATCAAATACGACAAAAGCAAGCTGCCGACGACCATGTACGGTGCGCCGATATCGTTATGGAACAACGCCAGCGTAGCGAGTACGCCGCCCGCCGCCGGAATGGGCAAGCCGACAAAATAACCGGGAATCCCTGCTATGACGTTAAACCGGGCAAGCCGAAGCGCTCCGCAAATCGGGAAAATCGCAGTAACGATCCAGGCTGCAGCCGGATTAATATTCTGAAAAGCGACAACGTACATAATAAACGCAGGCGCTACGCCAAACGAGATTACATCGGACAGCGAATCAAGCTCTTTGCCGAATTCGCTTTGCACATTTAACGCTCGGGCAACCCGACCGTCGATCCCGTCGAGCAGCATCGCGATGATGACCATAATGGCAGCCAATTCCGGTCTTTCGTTAAACACCAGGATAATCGAAACGATTCCTAGAAATAAATTACCCACAGTAAATAAGCTGGGAATGGATTTGGTTATCATTTATTTGTCCACCTCTACATTTACTATGCCCCAAAACCGTTTCTCAATTGATGTCGTATAAAATGCCATTAATTGATTGTATGGGATTTAAATATGTCTGTCAATAAACACTTGTTCTTGGATGCGCTTTAATCCTTCTTTGATCGCGCGGGCACGAACCTCGCCGATACCGTCGACCTCGTCCAATTCTTCGATGGTTGCCATCATCATATGCGACAGATGGCCGAATCTTTCCACCAGATTGCCGATGATGACCGCCGGCAGCCTCGGGATTTTGCTTAACATCCGGTAACCGCGCGGCGAAATCGGTTCTTCCATCATGCTGCTCGTGTATGGATACCCGAGTATGCGAACGATGCTATGGTGGTCGAGCAGTTCCTCGGAAGACAGCTTCTTCAACCCCAGCTTCACTTCTTTGATGCGTTCCTCGGAGTTGTCCCGAGAATAATCCTTGAGCAGCAGCCATGCCTCGGCATCGATATGGCTTACAAGCTCCTCCATTTGCAAGCTGATGAGACGCCCTTCGGTGCCTAGCTCGTTGATGAAGCGCTTGATTTCAGCCTTGACCCGCAGCACCATCTCGACGCGCTGCAGCACACCCGCCACTTCATGCAAGGTGACAAGCTCCTCGAATTCGGACGCCCCCAAATTGGTGAAAGCTTGGCTCAGCACGGCTTTATATTTTTCAAGCGTTTGGATCGCTTGATTCGCTTTCGTGAGGATCACGCCGATATCTTTGAGCGTATACCGAAGGCTGCCTTGGTACAGCGTGATGACATTCCTTCTTTGCGAAATCGATACGACGAGCTTGCCGGTTTGCTTCGCGACTCGCTCCGCCGTCCGGTGCCGGATGCCGGTTTCGGTGGCGGGCAGCGATGGATCCGGGATAAGCTGCGTATTCGCATACAAGATACGCTTCAAATCTTCGCTGATGATGATCGCGCCGTCCATCTTCGCGAGTTCGTATAAGTAGTTCGGCGAAAAATCGCAATTGATCGAGAACCCTCCGTCCACCACTTCCATCACTTCCGGGCTGTACCCGACCACAATCAGAGCGCCGGTTTTGGCCCGAAGCACATTTTCCAGCCCGTCGCGGAACGATGTGCCCGGAGCGACCAGCTGCAGCAATTGGCTCATCGTTTCCTGTTGGTTCGTTTCCTTCATCTATATCGCCCCCTTATCCCCTAACCTAGCGCAACCGCAAGTGCTTCCGCCACCGTATCCACCCCGATGACTTCGATTCCTTTAACCGGTTTGAAGCCTTTCAGGCTTTTCGCCGGCATAATGACCCGCTTGAAGCCGAGCTTCTCGGCTTCCTTGATCCGCTGCTCCGCACGGGATACGGCCCGAACCTCGCCCGTCAGTCCGATCTCGCCGAATACGACGTCGAATTCGTGGGTCGGCCTATCGCGGAAGCTTGAGGCGATGCTCACCGCCACCGCCAAATCAACCGCCGGTTCGTCCAGCTTGACCCCGCCCGCCACGTTCAAGTAAGCGTCCTGATTCTGAAGGGACATGCCCATGCGCTTCTCCAGCACGGCGATGATCAATGCGAGCCGATTATGATCGATCCCGGTCGACATCCGCCGCGGCGTCGGAAAGTTGGTCGACGTTACAAGCGCTTGCAGCTCGACGAGTACCGGGCGTGTGCCCTCCATGCTGGCGATGACGGTCGAGCCCGCAACGCCGCGCGGCCGCTCGGACAAGAATAGCTCCGAAGGATTCGCCACTTCGATTAGTCCCGCTTCAGCCATCTCGAATATGCCCATCTCGTTCGTCGAACCGAACCGGTTCTTCACGGTCCGCAGCAGCCGGTAAGCATGATGCCTCTCCCCTTCGAAGTAGAGCACGCAATCGACCATATGCTCCAGCATCCGGGGGCCGGCGATCGCTCCTTCCTTCGTCACGTGACCGACGAGGCAGGTCGCAATACCTTTCCCTTTAGCGATGCGCATAAAATGCGCCGTACATTCGCGAACTTGCGATACGCTGCCCGGTGCCGACGTGACCAACGGCACGTATACGGTCTGAATCGAGTCGATGACCATAAAATCCGGTTCCACTGTCGCAACCGCCTCTTCGATCTGGTCCACGTTCGTTTCGCAGAGCACGAACAAATTGGCCGACAGAGCGCCGAGCCGATCAGCCCTCAGCTTCGTCTGCCGGACCGATTCCTCTCCGGAAACGTACAGTACCTTCAAGCCGCTTGTGGCAAGAGCATTCGACGTTTGCAGCAGCAAGGTCGATTTGCCGATCCCGGGATCGCCGCCGACAAGCAGGAACGATCCCGGCACAAGCCCGCCGCCGAGCACGCGGTCCAGTTCGCCGATGCCTGTTAAGATGCGCGGCTCCTGACCACTTTCTATATGTATGATCGACACCGGTTTTTCTTTCGTCATGAGCGACGAATTTACGCCCTGCGTTTTGACCACAGTTTCGATCTCTTCCACCATCGTATTCCAACCGCCGCAGCCTGGGCATTTGCCGAACCACTTGGCCGACTCGTAGCCGCATTCCTGGCAGTTGAACTTTGTTTTGACTTTTGCCATAAGCGTTCTCCTTCTAGATCTTCCTTGCGCTTACCCGATGTGCATTTCATGCACAATAACTCATTGCATGTAAGAAGCACGTTAGTGTATGATTAAACTAAGTAAGGAGCCGGCGGCAACCGGCTCCGGCACAATATTTACGGTAAAAGGAACAGACCGCAATCCTTTGCACAGGGCGGTCTATTTCTTTTTAGAACTCCCTTTCAGGAGATCCGCCTAGCCGCCCTTGCGAGCCTGTCTCTTGTGCTTATCCATCATTTTACCATATTTGCGAAGAAAAAGAACCGCCAAAGTGAGTATTTGCTCGCTTCGCGGTTCTTCCTTTTATCCTATCGCCTTTTCGCCTTATTTGCCCAAAATATCTTTCAGCGCTTTGTCGAGCTTCTCCAGCAGCTGATCCTTGTTGATCCGTCCGCCTTCGTATTCTTGCATCGCAGCGCCCCATCCTTGCGTCGTGCCGTCCGGGAAACGGTCCCACTGCCAGCCCAATGCGTCCTTCGACTGGTCCTGAATCGCAACGGCGATCGGTCCAACGTCTTCTTTCGTAGCCGTAACGTTATTCACCGCCGGCATAAACTTGAATTCCTTGGTCAAATAACGTTTGCCGGTCTCCGAGCTGACCATCCAGTTCAGGAATTTCTTCGCTTCTTCCGGATGCGCCGACTTTTTGTTGACGATCCAGTTGTTCGGTACGCCGACCATCACATGTCCCGGCTGATCGTTGATCGGCAGCGGAAGCACGCCCAGGTTCAAGTTCGCGTTCACCTTGTTGATGTCGCCTTGCGTCCAGTTGCCTTGCTGCAGCATCGCCGCTTTGCCGGATGCGAAGTTGGCGACTTGCGTTGCGTAGTCGGTTGTCAACAGTTCCTTTTGCGAATTTTGGAAGATGAGGTCAACCAAGTCTACCCATTGCTTGAACACGGCGTTGTCCTTGATCGTTGCCGTGCCTGCCTTCAAGTCCTCGGCAAATTTCGCCGGATCCGGTTGGTTCGCAAGCGCCACGTTCAACAAATGAATGCCGAGCGACCACCATTCGTTCGTTCCTTCGAACGGCGTAATGCCCGCCGCTTTCAGCTTGGCCACAGCTTCTTTCAGCTCCGGAAGCGTCTTCGGCTCGCCGGTAATGCCCGCTTTGGCAAATAAGTCTTTGTTGTAAATAAGGCCGTAGCCTTCCGTATTCATCGGCATGCCAACCAGCTTGCCATCCATCGTAATCGGCGCTTTCGTTGCCTCAAGCAAGTTCGCTACCCACGGTTCGCCGCTCAAATCCTCTGCACGGTCCGCATACGGCTGAATTGCGGAAAAACCGCCGCTATTGAAAATTTCCGGTTCGGAGCCGGACGCGAATTCCGCTTTCAGCAGCGCGCCGTAATCCTCGCCGCCGCCATGCGTTTCGACGATGACTTTGACGCCGGTTTCTTTTTCATACTCCTCCGCCATTTTATTCAAGGCATCGGCAATTTCGACTTTGAATTGAAACACTTTAATCGTTACGTCTTTCGCCGGTTGCTTTGTCGTATCCGTGCCGGCACCTTCCTTGGACGTGTCCGTTTTCGCGCCGCAGCCTGCGGCCAGAACGACGAGTAGCACGGCCGACAGCGTTAGCATGAGCCATTTTTTCATGAATAGACCCTCCTAAGAGTAATGACTTTGACTTACGCGCTCCATCGAATACTATAATTTTACATGGAAGCGTTTGTGATGTGTTTTCTTGCTCAGTTTTATTATAGGTTTATCGAATTCAACGCAACACAGACGATGTTGACACAAAAGGTGGAACTTGTTGATTAACCTTTGACCGAACCCGCCGTAATCCCTTCGACGATATGCTTCTGCAGCGCCAGGAAGAAAACGATGATCGGCGCGATCCCGATCGTAAGACCGGCAAGCGCCATGTCCCACTGCTTCGTATATTGACCGAAAAATTTCGTGATCGCGAGCGGAATCGTCGTTAACTCCCGGTTCCCGCCGATGACGAGAACGGGCAGCAAATAATCGTTCCAAATCCAAAGCGTGTTCAGGATGATGACCGTCACGACGATCGGCTTCAGCAGCGGAAACACGATCCGCCAGAACACGCCGTACGGCGATGTCCCGTCGATCACGGCGGCTTCTTCGATTTCAAGCGGCACGCTTTTGATAAAGCCGTGGAACAGGAACATCGACAGTGCGAGCCCGAAGCCGAGGTAACATACGACGATGCCGAGCAGATTGCCCCGCAGCTCCAGCAAGCTCGTCACGCGGACAAGCTGAAGCATGACCGACTGGAACGGTATGATCATCGATGCGACGCACAGCATGAACAACATCCGATTGAACAGCGTCGGCCGGCGTACGAGCCGGTACGCGGTCATGGAGCTGACGATGACGATGCCGGCCACGCTAATCCCGGTGATCATCACCGAATTGAGAAGCACCTTCGGAAAATTGATAATGTCCCATACCTTCGAGTAGTTATCCCAATGAAACACAGCCGGCCAAGAAGCCGCGTCAACCAATATTTCACCAAGCACCTTCACCGAATTGGCCAATACGAAATAAAAAGGCGCGATAAACAATAAGGCGAGCAGGATCGCAACCACTTCCAGAACAAACGTCCCGCCGCCGTATCTCTCCGACCGTTCCATTAGGCTTCGACCTCCTTCCGTTTCGTGAGCCACACTTGCGCAAGGGTTATGAGGGAAACGGCAAAGAAGAACAGCATCGCTTTCGCCGTGCCCAGGCCGTACCGGTTATTGTTCAGCGCTTCGGCGTAAATGTTGAACGCGATCGATTGCGTCGAAGTTCCCGGCCCGCCTTTCGTCAACGATAAGCTCAAGTCAAACATTTTGAATGCGTTGGAGATGGTTAGGAACAAACAAATCGTAATCGCCGGCATGACAAGCGGAACGAGCACCGAACGCACGATTTGCCAATAACCCGCTCCGTCGATGCGGGCCGCCTCCAGCAGATCCTTCGGCAACCCGGCCAAAGCCGCAATATAAATGATCATCATATAGCCGGATGTCTGCCAGACGAACACGATAACGAGTCCCCAAAATCCGGTCTCCGGCGTTCCGAGCCATGGGAGCTGGAACAGCGAAAGCCCGGTCAAGTCGCCGATCGTCAGAAAGCCTTTCGTAAAAATAAACTGCCAAATAAAGCCGAGCAAAATGCCGCCGATGACGTTCGGCACAAAAAACACCGTGCGCAGCATGCGCTTGGTCTTGAGCGGGCGATTCAGCGCCAGCGCCAGGAAAAAGGCAAGCACGTTCGTAACAATGACGGAGACCACTGTAAATTTAAGCGTAAACACAAGCGATTGCCAAAACTTCTCGTCATTCGTAAAAATTTTGCGGAAATTATCCAAGCCGGTCCATGTCGCTTTATCCATATCCAGCCCGTTCCAATTCGTAAACGAGTAATAAAACCCGAGCAAAAACGGAATGGCTACGATAATGGTGAAAAATAATAACCCGGGACCGACGAATACAAGCTGCTGCAGCCATTCGCTGCGTTTTCTCTTCGTATTCATGTATGCTATCTCCTTCCCTGCCGAGACGTTTATACGGTGAACATCCCCAACTTCAGTATAGGAGCAGGAGGGGGAGCGAACCACCGATAGAGGTGAACAGAAAGGTGGAATATATTGATCTTCATTGCTACAATGATACAGGATGAATCCAGATTAGAGCGTTAAACGCATAAAGGGGGGCTCCTCTTGTTCAAGACAAGCATCCGCAACAAGCTGATGGGACTGCTGCTGGCGGCAACGATTATCCCGATCGCCACTTCCATCTTCATGTCTTACGTATATACGAAAAAAACGGTAACCGAAGAGTCGATCGGCCGGAACTTGAATTTGATTTCGCTAGGCAAAAGCAATATCGAAAATTATATGGAAACGATCAATCAAACATCGTTAAGCGTTTATAACGATCTGCACAAGCCGAACTCCCTATTCGGCATTGTCGAACGAGAGAGCAGGCACGCAACCAAAGATGCCGATATTCTGGGCAATTGGAAAACGATTTTCTCGCATTTACTTAATATGTACCAAAATAAACGGGATATTCTGCAAATCCACCTGCAGCTGGAACCCGATAACCGTGCGTATTTGCTTGCACGGGGGCAATTCCGCGGGCCGGCAGTCGGGAATTATACGATCCCCTATCCGCCTCATGCGGATCCGGCGGCTCCTTTTGTGGAGGCGACGCATATGAGCCATTCGTATAACGCACAATGGAACATGAATGCCAAGCCGGAAAACGTATTTACGCTACATCGCCCGATCTTGAACACGCCTAGCGAACAAGTGATCGGTTATTTATCGATCGACGTGAAAGTGCAAGGATTGTTCGCGATATGCGGACAGCTGTATGATCCGAACGTGGAATCGCTGTATATTATCGACAGGCAGGGCAACGCCATCTTTGCGGACAATCCGGATCAGCTCGGCAAACCGCTCGCCGAGGGATGGGTATCCAAGCTGAAGGAAGCAAGCGAAGATTCGGGATATTTCGAATGGAGCGATAAACAATTCGCAGGGCTTGTGACCTACGACCGGATCAAAACCAACTATATGGATTGGACGATCGTCAAGCGGCAAACCTTCGCGCATTTGTACAGCAATGCTACGCAAATCGCCAAAATGAACACCTTTATCGCGGCGGTGTTTCTCGTCATCGTGATCATTGCGACTTTGTATATTTCACTGCATTTTTCCGAACGCATCAAAAAGCTGATCAATTATATGAATAAAGCCCAATCCGGCAACCTGAACTTCGACATTCGGATGCAGAGCAACGACGAGATCGGCATCCTGGGACGCCGCTTCGACGCGATGATCCAAACGATCAACGATTTGATCAACCGCGAGTACAAGCTGGAGATCGCCAACAAGACGAACCAGCTCAAAGCGATGCAGGCGCAGATCAACCCGCATTTCATCAACAACGCGCTGCAGTCGATCGGTACGCTTGCGCTCCAGCTGCAAGCACCCAAGCTCTACTCGCTCATCTCGTCGCTGGCCCGGATCATGCGGTACAACATGACGACGAATGAGCCGATCGTCCCGTTATCGACGGAGATCAGCCACATCAAAGCTTATCTTGATTTGCAGAAAAACCGGTTCGGCGAACGGCTGGACGTCATCTACGAGATTGCGGAGCAGACCGAACAGAAGCAAGTCCCAAAAATGCTGCTACAGCCGATTATCGAAAATTATTTTAAGCACGGCTACCATACGCGGCCGGACGAGATCGCGCAAATCCGGATCGCCTCGACATTGCGGCCGGACGGACAGCTCGTCATTACGATTGAAGACAACGGAGCCGGCGTGGAGCCCGATAAGCTGGCTGAGCTGCAGAACCTGCTCGGCAAACCGAATCTTTCGTTGATGGAAGGCCAGGAGCATATCGGACTCAGTAATGTATTGATCCGGCTGCGGCTTTATTTCGGCGAGGATGCGAGCATGACCGTGGAGTCGAAGAAGCCTTACGGATTCATCGTGACGCTCACGATTCCATACGTTCAAGGAGAGGGGGAACAGCCGTGAACATCCTCATCGCAGACGACGAACAGCATGTCCGGGAAGCGATCAAGCTTCTAGTCGATTGGCAGGCGCTTGGGGTCGACCGCATCATCGAAGCCGACAACGGAACCGTCGCGATCGAGCTTGCAGAGCGGTATCAACCGGAGCTGATCGTGACCGATATGATCATGCCGGGTAAAAACGGCATCGATTTTCTCGAATGGCTGCAGCAGCATTTGCCGCACAGCAAAAAAATCGCCGTCAGCGGCCACGACGACTTCGATTTTGTACGCAATACGCTCAAGTTCGGGGGCATGGATTATTTGCTCAAGCCGATCGACGCGGAACAGCTGAACGAAGCGCTGCTTAAGGCAAAAAGCTGCTGGGAACGCGAAGAATCGACGCGCCACGAGCAGCAGCGGAAAAATATCGAGATGAACCAGTTGAAGCCGGTGTATCGGGACAAAATCTTTTCCAACCTGGTCACCGATCCAAGCTATTATGCATCCGTGCAAGATATGCTGCATAGCGAATTCGGTCTTGGTCCGGACACCCGGCAATGTCAAATCGTCATCATCAGCCTTGATTTCATGGAACGGACCGTCATCGAAAAATTCAATCATCACCGCGACCTGTTGTTCTTCTCGCTGACCAATATTTGCAATGAGATTCTGCGCAAGGACAATAGCGGATACGCTTGCCGGTATTGGAACAGCGAGAACGAGATCATTCTATTCTATTGGAAAAGATTCGAGCGGCTGCGTGATTTGCTGGCTGTCATTAATGAAGGCTTCTACACGACGCTGCGCGGCCGGTTTGACTTTGGGGTAGGTACCGCGCAGCCTTTTCCGGAAGGATTAAGCACCTCTTACAAGGAAGCGCAAACCGCCTTGAGATTTCGCAATATGCTGGAGAACAACACCTGGCTGCATATTTATGAGGCGAAGGAAAAACCTGCGCTCAGCACGCTGCAAATTTCGGACTTCGAAGAAAAGTTCAAGCTTTCCGTCTTCAGCGGCAAAAAGGAAGAAATCGAGTTTGCGGTACACGATTGGATCGAAGCCGTCAAGCGGTTGCCCGTCATTACCGTCGAACAGATGGAGCTGTGGCGGCACGAATATCAAGTCCTCCGTTCGCAATGGCTCAAGCAGCGCATGGCGGAAGACACGCCGTTGCCGGAGCTGCCCGCTTTGCCGATTCCGGTCGACGAGCATGGGCGACTGTCATTGTCGTTATGGCGGAGGGAGCTGGTCGACCAATGGGTCGCGTTCGCCGGATTGATCGGCAGGATGCAGCATAAGGAACGGAACGTTATTTACGACATTGCGCAATATATCGAGCAAAACTACAGTCAGGAAGTGACGCTGCAGGATATTGCGGAACGGTTTTACTTGAGCCGTGAATACATTTCCCGCAAATTCAAGCAGGAGTTCGGCGTGAACATATTCGACTACCTGCTGCAAATTCGGATGGAAAAAGCGAAAATTTTGCTGCAAAACCCGAATCTGAAAATAACGCAAATCGCCGCGATGGTCGGTTACCCGGATGAAAAATATTTCAGCAAGGTGTTCAAGAAGGAGTTCGGCCAATCGCCGGGGCAATATCGCAAAGAGTTATGACTAAATGAAAAAGCAGCATCCGGTTTCGCATGATGCGAAAATCGGATGCTGCTTTTTTTCAGGCATATTCCTTTATTATGAACTGGCCGTTACTTCGCTGTTGCGAAGAACGATGAGCTCCCCGTCCTTCTCGTCGATCGTGAGCGAATCACCTTTGGAAATTTTACCCATCAGCAGATCTTCGGACAACCGATCCTCGATATGCTTCTGAATCGCGCGGCGGAGCGGGCGTGCGCCATAGGTCGGGTCGAACCCTTCCTTGGCTAGGAACGCTTTGGCCGAATCCGTCAGCGTGAAGTCGACTTCTTGCTCTTTCAGGCGCTTGCGCAGCTCGTCGGACATAAGCGACACGATTTGCGCAATATGCTGCTGCTCGAGCGAGTGGAACACGATGATTTCGTCGATCCGGTTCAGGAACTCCGGACGGAAGCTTTTCTTCAGCTCCGCCATCACCTTATCCTTCATATTGCCGTATTCGTGGCCGGAATCGGTTGTTGCCGTAAAGCCCAGCGTCGAATTTCTCTTGATCGTATCGGCTCCTACGTTAGAAGTCATGATGATCAGCGTGTTGCGGAAGTCAACGACGCGGCCTTTGGAGTCGGTCAAACGACCGTCTTCCAGTACTTGCAGCAGGATGTTGAACACTTCCGGATGCGCTTTTTCGATTTCGTCGAGCAATACGACCGAGTAAGGCTTACGGCGTACTTTTTCGGTCAGCTGGCCGCCTTCCTCGTAGCCCACATATCCCGGAGGCGCTCCGACCAGACGCGAAGTCGAATGTTTCTCCATGTATTCCGACATGTCGATGCGGATAACCGCATTTTCATCCCCGAACATGGATTCGGCAAGCGCGCGTGCCAGCTCGGTTTTACCTACGCCGGTTGGTCCAAGGAAAATGAACGAACCCATCGGACGCTTCGGATCTTTCAGACCTGCGCGTGCCCGGCGGATTGCCCGGCTTACGGCTTTGACCGCTTCTTCTTGGCCGATGACGCGAGCATGCAGGATGTCCTCCATCTTAAGCAGGCGTTCCGTTTCTTCTTCGGCAAGCTTCGTTACCGGAATGCCGGTCCAGCTAGCGACGATTTCCCCGATATCCTCCGGCGTCACCTCGGAATCGGTGCGGCCTTGCTTCTCTTTCCATTGATTCTTCGTATCGTCCAGCTCTTCGCGGAGCTTCTGCTCCGTATCGCGAAGCGCGGCTGCCTTCTCGAATTCTTGGCTTTGGACGGCGGCGTCTTTTTCCTTGCGGATGTCTTCCAGACGGCTCTCCAGCTGCTTCAAGTTCGGCGGTATCGTATAAGAGCGAAGCCTTACTTTGGAGCTCGCTTCGTCGATCAGGTCGATCGCTTTATCCGGCAGGAAGCGGTCCGTAATGTAGCGGTCCGATAGCTTCACCGCTTGAATGATCGCTTCGTCGGTAATTTTTACGCGGTGGTGCGCTTCATAGCGATCGCGCAAACCGTACAGGATTTGAATCGCTTCTTCTTGCGAAGGCTGATCCACCGTAATCGGTTGGAAACGGCGTTCCAACGCGGCGTCCTTCTCGATATATTTACGGTATTCGTCTAGCGTTGTAGCGCCGATACATTGCAGCTCGCCGCGGGCTAATGCCGGTTTGAGGATGTTGGAAGCATCGATGGCTCCTTCCGCCCCGCCTGCGCCGATCAGCGTATGCAACTCGTCGATGAACAGGATGATATTGCCCGCTTGGCGGATCTCATCCATGATTTTTTTGAGCCGATCCTCGAATTCTCCGCGATATTTGGTGCCTGCCACGACGGAGCCCATATCGAGCGTCATGACGCGTTTGTCGCGCAGCGTTTCGGGAATTTCGTTGTTGATGATTTTCTGCGCCAGTCCTTCGGCAATTGCCGTTTTACCAACGCCCGGTTCGCCGATCAGAACCGGATTGTTCTTCGTCCGGCGGCTGAGCACTTGGATTACGCGCTCGATTTCTTTGCTGCGGCCGATGACGGGGTCCAAATTGCCGTCTTTGGCAATCGCCGTCAAGTCGCGCGCTAAGCCGTCCAAGGTCGGCGTATTCACATTTGCCGAGCTTCCGTGACTGCTCGACACCGCTTCGCTCGAACCGAGCAGCTGCAGCACTTGTTGGCGCGCTTTGTTCAAGCTGACGCCCAGATTGTTCAGCACGCGTGCCGCGACGCCCTCGCCTTCGCGAATGAGCCCGAGCAGGATATGCTCGGTGCCGACGTAGGTGTGACCCAGCTTGCGGGCTTCATCCATCGACAGCTCGATCACTTTTTTCGCACGCGGCGTATAGGCGATGTTGGTCGGTTTCTCTTGCCCGCGGCCGATGAGCGACTCTACTTCGTCTTGAATTTTCTCGAGACCTAAGCCGAGTGCGATGAGCGCTTTGGCTGCGATCCCTTCATTCTCGCGAATCAGCCCGAGCAGGATGTGCTCCGTTCCGATATTGTTATGGCCGAGACGCACTGCTTCTTCTTGTGCCAGCGCCAGTACCTTCTGTGCGCGTTCCGTGAATCTTCCGAACATCATATCTATACACCTCCATTAATATTTCAGTCGTTCCCGAATCAATTCGGCTCTGCGAATATCGCGTTCGTCGGCGCTTAATTTCTCACCGGAATATTGCTGCAAAAACCCGGGCTGCATCATAACCATCAGCTCGTTCATCACGTTGCCGGATACGTCGGATATGAGCTCCAGATCGATTCCAAGCCTTACGTCCGACAACCGCTGAGCCGCTTCCTTCGAATCCAGAATAGCCGCATTCGACAAAATGCCGTACGACCTCATCACCCGATCGACGATACGGATTCTCGACTCTTGCAGCAGCTTTTGTCTTGCCGCTTTTTCATGTTCGATAATCTGCTTCGCGACACCGTATAGGTTGTCGATAATCTCATCCTCGGATTGGCCTAACGTAATCTGATTGGAGATTTGAAACAGATTGCCCGTCGCTTCGCTGCCTTCGCCATATATGCCGCGAACCGCAAGACCCACTTGAGTAATCGCCGACAAAATGCGGTTGATTTGCTGTGTAAGCACAAGCGCCGGCAAATGCATCATGACCGATGCGCGAATCCCGGTACCGACATTCGTCGGGCAGCTCGTTAAGTATCCGTATTTCTCGTCAAAAGCATAGTCGAGATGCGTTTCGAAAATGTCGTCGATCCGACTGGCCTGCTGCCAAGCTTCCTGAAGCTGAAAGCCAGGGAACAAACATTGAATTCGAATATGGTCTTCTTCGTTTACCATAATGCTGATCGATTCGTTTTCGCTCAAAATAACGGCGCCGTTCCGTGACTCATTCGCCAAATTCGGGCTAATGAGATGCTTCTCGACGAGCACCCGCCGTTCCAATTCGTTCAACTTCGCCAGCGGAATCAGCTCCAGCTTATCAATGCCGGCAAGCGCCTGGTCGGAGACGACTTGGACGATACCGTCAAGCACTTCTTTCAGCTGCTGATTCGTGGCCAGCATCGGAAAAGGCTGCGACCGCACGTTTCGTGCGATCCGAATTCGGCTGCTGATCACAATATCGGAATCGGGGCCGCTGCCTCTCATCCAATCGCTTAACGCTTCTTGAGTAAATCGCGACATCGTACACCTTCCTCCCTATGCCACTTCGTTAAAGCTTATGCAAAGACCTTCTAGGCAGAAAGCCGTTGTAAGTTATGCCCCGGATAATTTCCTCTCCAGTTCGCGAATTTGATCGCGAATTTGCGCAGCCGACTCGAATTCCTCGTGCTCGATACGGTATTGCAATTCCTTCTTTAAATCGTCGATTTCCCGTTTAAATTGAATTTGCGTACCCGACCGCTTTGGAATTTTGCCGCTATGCACCGTGTTGCCGTGAACTCGCTTGAACAGCGGATCGAGCCGATCGCCGAAATGCCGGTAACACGAGCTGCAGCCGAATCGACCCAGCTTGCTGAATTGCGCATAGGTCAGGCCGCATTCCTCGCAGCGCAGCGTCTGCGGCTTGGCACCGAAGGACGCCCCGGCTGAGGAAGGCTGGAAATCAAGCAGCCCTGACAACAGGCTGTGAATGGAAAATCCGTTGGCAGTCCCGGGAATTTCTCCTTTTTCGCGAGCACAGGACTCACAAATGTGAAATTCCGTTTTTTCGCCATTGACGATTTTCGTAAAATGTAGCGTTGCCGGTTTCTTGCCGCATTCCTGACACAACATCCAGGATCCCTCCTCACTTGCCTAATAATGCGATCAACATGGCCTTGAGTACCTTGGCGCGAATTTCGTCGCGCAGCGGCAGCTTCAAAGCAAGTACTTCGCGAGCGATGGCCGCTCTTAGCATGCCGGCTTCCCTTGCGGAAATATGCCTTGCTTCCTCCAATTGATACACGAGTCCTTCCGCCGCGGTTTGATCGATTTGCGAACCGATCGACTGCAGAATATGGCCGTGTATCGCGCCATGCGAAGGCAGCTCAATACGCTGAATGCGGATATATCCACCGCCGCCGCGTTTGCTTTCGACAAGGTAGCCCTTCTCCAGCGTGAACCTTGTGCTGATCACATAATTAATCTGCGAAGGTACGCATTGGAACCGGTCCGCCAAGTCATTGCGTTGAATCTCCACGGCGCCTTCAGCGCTTTGCATCAGGCTGTTCTTAAGAAACTGTTCGATAAGATCAGAGATATTACGCACCGATCCATCCTCCAATGAAACGACTTTCTGATGAAGTCGCGTAGTCTGCAACCGTTCGGTTGACTTTGACTATCTTTGACTTTAACTTTATTATAATCAACTTTTGACAATTTGCAAGTGCTTTGTCATCCGTATCAATAGTTTAGGCCGGAAATTATTTTTTATTCTTGCCCTTGATTGTTCTTCCATTATTGTCCGGATTGAAAAACGTATGTTCGTGGTGTATGATTGATAAGAATAGGAATATATGTTCTTATATTTCGCAAGGCGGGAGGAATCAAGGATGTCGAATCGTCTTCAATATGAAAACGTTGAGGCCAAAAGCATTCTGAATGCAGTAAAAGCGCCATCTATGCCTTTTGAAGGATCGATCAATCCTTACCGAGGCTGCCAGCACGGATGCAGCTTTTGTTATGCCCGTAAAACCCATGGTTTTCTAGGAATGGACACTGATGATACGTTCCAGCATCATATATTGATCAAGATCAACGCAGCCGATGTACTAGAGAGGCAATTAAGGCAATGGACGAAAAAATCGGGACCGCGGCGCATTGCGCTCGGAACGGCAACCGACCCGTACCAGCCGGTGGAAGGAAAAGCGCGAATTACACGTGAATGCCTTGAGATACTCGCTCGGCATAAAGTACCGGTTTCCATTACGACCCGTTCGCCGCTGATTATGCGCGATATGGACTTATTAATGAAGTTGCCGATGGTATCGGTGAACATAAGTATCAATACATTGAACCGTGACCATTGGAGACGGCTAGAGCCGTCGTCGCCCTTTCCCGCGAAACGAATGGAAACCGTACGGCGGTTAAATGAAGCCGGCATTCCAACCGGCGTTTTCCTGGCTCCGATAATACCCTATATTACCGATGGCCATGATGAACTTAAAGAACTTGTACAACATGCGGCGGATGCTCAGGCTAAATTTGTCATGTCTTCGTTCTTGCGGCTTGATCATCCGGACGTGAAGAACTGGTTTTTCTCCACGCTTCGTTTGTATTATCCACAGCTCGTCCCGAAATATGCCGATCTATTTTATCGTTCTTCG
The DNA here is from genome assembly GCF_056120465.1 of Paenibacillus sp. sgz302148. NCBI lineage: Bacteria > Bacillati > Bacillota > Bacilli > Caryophanales > Paenibacillaceae > Paenibacillus > Paenibacillus sp. sgz302148. The sequence continues at coordinate 325 of NZ_JBVYOJ010000029.1, read as the reverse complement.
CGTGTGCATGACGATTATCGACAACCATTGCGCGATTATATTCAGGCTTTGCTGCGGCAGTACCGCTTGAATAATCATGAGCATGCGCTTCATGAGACAAACTCTAATGAGGAAAAGTCAGTTCCTTTGCAAACAGGGGAAAAATGTGGAGAGGTACCGGAGCAACTATGCTTTACATTTTAGCTCCATTTGAAATACAAAAACAGCCATTACGATGGATCGTAATGGCTGTTTCATCTGTGCTTGGCGACGTCCTACTCTCCCAGGATCCTGCGATCCAAGTACCATCGGCGCTGGAGGGCTTAACGGTCGTGTTCGGGATGGG
>NZ_JBVYOJ010000028.1:0-72092 GCF_056120465.1 Paenibacillus sp. sgz302148 | reverse complement strand
ACGAACGATTACAAGCAAAACTAAACGGCCTCAGTCCGATGGAGTTCAGGACGAAGGCCGCTTGATTGATTTTGATTTTTATACTGTCTACTTGACGGGGGGCTGTTCAGCGGCATTCTGCTCCACTCTGTCATTACATTTGTATCGCCATCAGACGGTTGCCGTCGGGGTCTTCGAAAATGACGATGTTATTTTCCAGCACCTCTTTATGTATCACGACACCGGCTTGCTTCAAGAACTGGAGCGTTTGCCGAATATCGTCTGTTTTGAAAAACATCATAGGTTGGGGGCGTGGCTCGGCTCCGCCGTTATTATCCAGCAAAACTTCAGTTCCCTCAAAATGCAGCGTATAAACTGTAGACAGCCGCCCCTCTATGTAATCGTCATTGTAAGGCAGGTCAAACACACGGCTATACCATTCCACCGCTCTTTTCATATCTGAAACATGGATAAAGATCGAGCCTACTCTTTTTTCAAGTCTGCTTCCCTCTTGCGTATTCAACGTTTGAACTTGATTATCCATACTATCCATCGTTTTACCCTCCTTGTGACCTTTAATGACTCTTAGGGCTTTGGGAATAATCATGATCATGAAACCTTCGTTGTGTCATTTTTTATCAATATGATAGTGGACAAAAATAGAGCAACTGCCGCGGCATGCTGCTCCTCTCTCGTTTCCAGAAAAAGTTTTTACACAGGGGTGTACAAACATTCCTCCGTTTCCGTAGTGGTAATGGTCAATGACCAGGCTGCAATCTGACCGTTCCTAAATCCTTGGGAGACGAATAGCCGCCACAAGCCATTTGGAGGCCGCCCGTTAAAGTTGCTAAGTGAAACGGACTGTGATGTAGGCGGAGCCGGGGCCGGCAGGTTGCCAATGAATTGATAATTCGTTGGTTTGTACGTACCTGTGGTGATGGGGTCGTTCTCCGGGAGGAAATTAGCCGCACCATCGTCAAAATTCAAGGTCGTATCGGAAAGGCTATTATCATCTCCCGCATCCGACATAATAAAGGTGTTCACGATCCCGTCTGGACCAACGAGCAAGATGTCAAGCAAAACAGATAAAGGGTAATCGATCTGTTCAAGGGTTACAGTCACCTTCGTAATCGTGCCGGACATGCCGGTAGCAAGAATTGTAGACGGATAAGGCGAGCCTAATCTTGAGGAATCAGAAAGGAGAATAGACGTCGTATTCTGAAAATAATAAGAATTTGTCGTGGTACATGTCCTGCGAAAAGGAACCGGATTGATCGATAAGACGGGGTTTATATTTATCGGTGTTGGATCTACATTGACCGGTGTTGGGTCTACATGAATCGGTGTTGGTGTTACACAGACGGTTGGATTCACGCAAATCGGGATCGTTTTTTTGACGGCACAACAGATCTTCTTCTTTTTTTTACAAACAATCGTTTTACGTTTGCAGCATTTTGGTAAAATTCTTCGTTTACATCCCAACGCACACACCTCCGAGCTCATTCAACTCATCCTACGTTGTATGTCTATCAGAGGCTTGGACTCATATCGATGTCGGTAAGCCCATGTCTTCTGATCAATTAGAAAACGGGTATATGTTTTCTAAATCCAGTTGGTTCCACCATCGGTTTATAATGTTCCTCAATTCTGAGCGTTGCAAAAATGACTTTAAGAAAGTCCTCGTAAAAACCAAATGATTCCGCCCATCCGGATATGTACTCAAACGGCGGGAAACCCGGATTGTTGTCTGAAAGCTCCTTCCGCTGCTTCAACAGTGCACATAGTTACTCATCCACTTGATGAATTCGTTCATCATAATGAGGGGTCGGACGTTCAAATGGCATTCGTCTCATCATGGACCTCCTTTTCATCTTAAGAAAAAACCCGCGAGTTACGCGGGATTCTTCGGCCGTCATATTAATTGCGATATACGACGATTTGATCCGTGTCATACCAGCCTTCGCGCAGCAGAATTTGAAACGATCGGTCAGGATTTTGCTCGCAAAATTGATCTAATGTTGCTAGAAGCTTTTGTATTCCTTCAGGATCGATTTCGAGAATTTTGTTATAATTGATAATCTGTACGGCAGTTACGGCCTCATATTGATGATGCCCTCCAAGCGATTGCAAAAATTCATCCATCAAGCGTTCCCCGCTATAATCGCCAAACTTGTACCGTTCTTTCCAGTCTGGGCTAGCTGCGCCTTCGTCCCTCCAATGGACCATCATTTGCCGCTCCCATATATCCCACTTGTTGCCGTCCGGATCGTATAATTGGAACTGTCGGCCGCACCCTCCTCGATCTTGAATTTGATAGGAAACTTTGACTCCCCGATCAATCAATTGTCGATGCAGCTTGTTGAGTCCATTTACTTCGAACATGACTAACGCCATATTTCGTATACTGCCTGGGGCTTCAAAATTATACGTTTTGCCGGCCTCCAGGGATCGAATAAAGTAAATCTCTTCTCCCGCTTCTGTTACGGGTTGTCCGGATTCGTTTACGGTTAAACCTAAAGTCTCAGTGCACCATTTGTACGATGCCGCTGGATCACTTGCCGGGAAGAATAGAGCTGCCGCTCGAATAAAAACAGAAACTCCTTGCCGAATCGGTTGTGTGACGGTCTTGGGGTTTTGCCATACTTGAAACTTATGACCATGCGGATCTTTAAAACAAAACATGAGTCCTTTATGTTCTACATGTTGCAATGGTTCCAATTCCACGCCTGCATTGGACAGTCGCTCGTAAAGTTCCTCAATGCAATCTGTCTCAAAACGAATGGAAAACATCTCATAGGTTTCACCGGGAATCCATTCGTCCGTTAAAAAAGTATTCTTCAATCCTTTCTTTTCGACTTCGTCCATAAATATACAATATTGCCTAGTACCCGTTCCCGTTCCGGTGAAAGTCTTCTCATACCACGGCCAGACGACGTTTTCCCCATTATTCACCGGCATATACATGCAACCTATTCTCTTGAGCGCAAGCTTCGTTGCCGTTAACTGACTCACTGGAATCATCCTTCTTTCTCGTTATTGTGACTTACAATGATTTAGATGCCACATGATGTCGCAAACCTGACTCGCACAAGAAAAAAATTTATGAATAAGGAGTGAATTTATTTCTTAATCGACGCTCTATATGGGATGCAAGTGCATGTAACGTTTTTTGAGCGGGCTCGCCATCCAGGATACTCTCCAGTTGGTTGTTATAATCCCCGCCAAACCAATCAACAATTTTTAAATAAGCTCCCGCTTTGGCATACTTCATCTCCTCTCGGATGACTTTCCTCACCGGATCCGAGTTGTCCGCCACTTCTCTTAAGGAGTATGCTTGCCCGTCTATCCTTTGTTGTGTGAATGCGTTTTCTTTACAAGTGATATATTCCAGCAGCTCGACAGCGCGTTGCGGGTTATGACTATTGCTGGATAAGCCGAACATTTTGGGAAGAGGCAGTGTGATACGGTGTCCGGGTGAGCTTGGTAAACCTACGACTCCCACATCATTGATTTGATTTTGCGGAATGTCGTATAACCACGTCACCATCATCCCGATCTTCCCTTGATCGAACCATTCTCTCAGCACGGTTTGCGAGCGAGGCGCGATAGCTTGAGTTGTAATCAGATCGTTCACCCAATCGATCGCTCTTGCCGTTTCTACACTGTCCATGTAACCCGAGATCCGAGTTCCATCCTGGGAAACGTAGCTTCCGCCCATCGAGAGTACGATGCCCTCTAGTATATCTAAAGTGAATGCGATTTGGATTGGATATTTTGTTGCATCTGTATGGATATTCCGAAGGTGCTGAGCAATATCAATAAAATCATCCCAACTCCATCCGCTTTCCGGGGGAGCAAAACCTGCCTCTTGAAACCAGTTCTTATTGTAGACAACCCCTATCATATTCGTAAAAGTTGGAATCGCCATCGGTTTTTCATTGAACTTCATAAGATCCGAAAGACCCTCAATGAATGTTTCATCGAAAGGTACACTTAAATAAGGCGTAAGGTCGGCGATGTAGCCATTATTCACAAAATAATCCAAGTCGGAAGGCAGCATGCCAATCAAATCGCATGCATTGCCTATCTCCTTGCGATAATCAACGGTTTCATCAAACTCAAAAATGTTAAGATATTGGATTTCGACTTCCAGACCATTTTGCGTTTCTTCAAATTCACGACAGACTGTTCTTAAAGCCTCTACACTTGGATCCTGCTCCCATCCGTAAAATAAAATTTTCAATTTGTTTTGTTGCATCATACACTCCTCCTTATGAGTTGAGACCGCGGCGTCATAAAAATGGAGAATCCGCTGCGGCATGCTTCCCACTCTTTATTCGTTCTCGTTAATTAATCATCAGTTCCATTAAATCACTCCATATGCATGTAATCTGCAAATGGCTTCAAGCGTAATACGACCACGCCATTCTGATTCAGAAGCTAGCCCTGGAGCTTCCCAAGTTATAGGCCATCCTCCATCAGGCATTTGTTGTTTCACAAGTTCCTCCAAGTGACCGTCGATCTGGCTTTGCGTAAATAATGGCCGACAGATTGCGTTCGGTCTCGGTGCAAAATGAAGAGGTGTCAAACCATATGTATTTACAGGAGCATCCGGAATGAAAAATCTAGCCCGAGGAAGAGCCAGCGCGATTGCATCCACTAGATTCATTGCCTTGGCCCTGTCCGGTATGTACTCTGCTAAAGTAGCAACGCCACAAAGCGCATGCGCTTCAAGGGGAGGATTTTCGATAAGCACTTGATAACAAGCTTCTGTTGCTTGTGAAAGCCATTCATGCTGTGCACCCTGATAATGAAGAAGACCGCAAATAATAACTGTAGAATTAACACCGGGGGTTAGAGAAGAATTGATCCAATGACTTGCCATGGGAGACTCATATGCGGAATCCAGAAAAAAAGGGACAAGACCTTTAACGTCTGAAATCGATTCAAGAAAGTTGCAAATCGAAGTAGCAAGTTCAACGTCGCGATACCCAGCTTCCTCCAATGTTCCAAGGCCAAAAGAAACAAATAGCGGTTGACTTTCCGGACAACGAACATCAGGTTCTAAAGCATGACCCAACCCGCCATCGGGATTTTGATATGCACGTACAACTTGTCCGACAGAAGCGGGAGGTGCCCCTTCGAAGCGAACCTCAAAAAGTCTGCGTTCTAACAATCGGGCGTGTGTAAGCATGAAATTACGTGCCTTCGCCAGGATTTCGTTCATAAATTTTTCCCCTTTCATTTTAGGGACGCTATGTACAGATTTACTAGTTGATAGATAACTTGATTAAAGCATTAAAATCATCTTGCTGGACAGTATTCACAGCAATCTTGTTCACCTTAATCTGTTCGCACGATTCACATTTATGAACGATTTGGTATCCCTTTTTCGAGTTAACCAATAAATCGATAGGTCGCATTAAACCTTTACATTGACTTTTTCTGTCGCCAGGCATCATGTCAACGTGCTTGGAGTATAAACATCTTGGGCAATGGTTACGAAAACTCCCATTCGATAAAGGCTGCATTCTCAGACCGCAAGCCTCACAAATAAATCCCGTATTTTCATCGTTCCTGCTCATATTCCGCCTCCTGATTTTATTTCAAATCAGGTCGGCAGGGTTCCGTTTGTTCTTTCCCTAGGGACTCCAGGCTTGGAATGACCATTGACTCATTCATCGCTATCAAAGCGATTACTTCCGATTCCGACTTCATCAGAAACCATCAGATTTCCGAATCCGAACCTCGACCGGCTTTGTTGATTTGTACCGGCCACTGTGACGCAGGTTTTACCCACTTCCCATCGGTAAGTGTATGTCATTCATCACTGGTATTAGCGTCGTCCCCTGTCTTCAGCAGAATATGAGCCTATCTCGATGGTGTAACATTATTCACTACTCCCTTACAGTACATAACGTCCCTTCCTCATTTTACTATATGATCCAAAACAGTGATAGACAATAACCTGCCGTCTTCCTTGGATTCCTCATAGGTTATCGGCAGCGTCTCTTTAGGGAACGGCACTTCGAATCGATAGGTACCAGCCTTCTCGTCGCTTTTACCTAGTATTTCCCTGCCTTCATAACTCCCTTGGACGCCTGCTTTCGTTAATAGCTCCAGGGTCTCCCCTAACCCGGCACCTTCGTATCGGCTTCGCAAGAAGTTTGTCCACGTCTGCGCATCCCAATCGGGCGCATGAACATTTACATTGCCCCGTCGCATCATCTCAAGCATGTCGACGACCATGCGCCCATCCCCTTCCTGCATGGCTGCGGCTAGAGCCATGTAAGAACGGTCCAGTGTCGGCATGAAATTCGTCTTGTTTTTGGAAACCAGCATCTCAAAAACTTCCTCGATCCGGTGTTCCTTGGTAAACCAGTAGGCTTGAAAATCCAAGGGATTCACTGGGCTGGTTCCCGGGATCAAATATTTCCCGTCATCGGAAACACGGAATACCTGTGTTACACTAAACCGCGTCGGATATTGCAACACAAAGATATGATCGCCATCCCCGCCGATCATGATTTCGACGGAGAGCGGCTCGCGCGGCCGCTCCCCTCCCGGCAGGATCGATGCAAATCCCCTCAAGCTGGAATAGTAAATGCTTCCGTCCTCCGCTGTCTCTCGGATCAAACGGTACATCAGCCGGCTTGTGCGAGTGAATGGCTGCGAGTCGATTAAAGTCGTCGTGCCATTAACGGTACGTACTTCCTCAAGCACCTGCCAATTGACGTCGGCTATGCCGCGCAACTCGCCGGGCTTCCACTCGCCGGATAAGTCTGGAAGCTGCATATCGATGCTATAATTTCCAGGTTGCCATGCGTAAGCCGTATAACGCTGATTCGACGCGTAGAATACATCGGAAAAATTCGTATGATAGGCAATGCCGGCAAGCCGCATTTTATCGCCATAATCAAAAACACCCAAGTGGCGTCCGTTAGCCGCAAAAACACCGGCCATAACCAAGACGGGCACGAGTAAAACGGCAACACAGTTTGTGATTCGGCCATAATGAACTTCGCGGAAGAACAATTGCGGAACCTCTTCGCCGTCCGAACGCAATTTCAATGCCAACCGTTTCATCAGCTCACCGAAAAGCAGCGTTCCGACCACAGCATATACGAGTAGCGGTACGGCGTATCCCAGGGGTTGAGGCAAGGATTTGAACAGGCTGACGATAAGCGTACATAGCATGGCGAGTAATGCAAGCGGCAGCAACATCAGGAAATAACGTCGGAACATGCGCGGCGCCTTGGCCAGGGCATCGTAAAGAGTGAGCTCTTGAAGAACGATGAAATAGGGCGTGAGCGAAAAGAACATTTGAACCACGATCAAGATAAGACCGATCGGAAAAAAGACGGCGGTCAGAAAAAATGTCAACGCGTTCATCATGTATTGGAATATCATCCACACCAGCATATCGCGGAAATATCGCCGTCCGCATGCGATGAGCGGAACGATCTTCCGGCTCTGAACCCATCCTTTGAGCCCGCCCAGGTACATGCCGCGCACAAAACTTTGAAGCACCGCCAATGCCACCGATACCAGGATCGCTGTAACCCCCCATGTCTGCGTCTTGGTTTGCAGCAGCGAATAAGGCGCTTTCAAATCGGATAACGAGGGCATATATAACGGAATCGTTGCGTTAAACCCGCTTGTTTGAATTGCAGCATCGCCAGATATCGTTATCGTCGGTTGTGAATATGGAAAAACGGAAAATCCATAATAAATGCCAAGACCAATTACAGCCGTGATAAGAACTTCAAATGCCAATACCAGAACAGTCAACCGTATGTATGCCATCGATACCTCCTCCTGCATAGCAGTGATTTGAATATCCGCAATTGATTAACTTATTTTACCATATGCATCCCTTTTTTGACCTCAAAAAATAAATATATTCGGCATAACAAAGAAGCCGCGCAGCGCGCGACTCCATCCAAAGTAACAAGAATATATTTGATCCGGACGCCTTATTTGTCCTCTTCAATCGAGCGTACGTCCACCGAGTGCGACTTCACGTCGACAGCCTTCGGGATAATCCCTTTGTCAAAGACGTAGTCCGCGATGCCCTGCCACCTGCTGCGAATCGCGTCGTCCACCGGGTCGACGGGGATCGCGCTTGTTTCCGCTTGCCCGCGGGCCACTTGCTCGGATACTTTTTCTTTGTCCTGAATCAGCTTTACGGTCTGATCGAGATTTTGAGCGAGGAGATTTACTTCTTCGCGCAACCCCTCGAAAACCTCCCGTACGAGTTTCGGATGATCTTTCAGAAATTGGTTTCGCACAACGTAAACAACGTCATTCTGCGAATCGATGTCTGACGCCGAGATCACGAGCTTTGCACCGTACTGCTCCTCCGCGAGCGAGGTAAAAGATCCCCACGTGGCCCAAGCGTCCACTTTCCCGTTGCCGAACGCAGGGCCGGCTTCGTTCGGAGGAAGGTACACAATCTCAACGTCCTTGGATCCTAGCCCTGCCTTGTCCAGCGCCTTATTCAGCAAATACTCGCCTGTACCGCCGCGATTCACGGCTACCTTCTTCCCTTTCAGATCGGACGGACCACGAATGTCCGATTCCGGCTTCGCGACAATCCCCGTATTTTTATAATCGCTTTCCTGCCGGGCAAAAATCGTAAAATCCGACGTACCGCCTACAAGAGCACTGGATGCCGCTGTAATGGAACCGACGGTGATATCAACCGAACCGGCTGTCAAAGCTTCGATCGCGGGTGCCAGTGCAGGGAAATTCCCCGTCTTTTCATACTTTGCACCCGTTGCTTCAATTCGTTTCGCAAGCGGGCCGTCCTTTGGTGCGAGGCTCAACGGATCCGCACCGCGCAAAACCCCAATACGGACGGTAACGTCACTGTTATCGGCGGTGGTCGCTTTGTTGCCGCATGCCGTCAAACTTACGACTAGCGCTAATGAGAGCAGAATCGCCCTAACTTTTTTCATCTGGTCACTTCCTCATCGGGATAAAATGGCTGTTTTATTGAATGCTTTGAGCCCATGTATACACGGCTTCGCGCTCGACCTCCGCGTCTTGGGCGAAGCCATTATCGTAGGTTACCGGTAGATGAGGCAGAATCAGTTCCGCAACGCGGTAAGCTTCCTCAAGCAGCGGGATGCCCGAAAAGATAAATGTCGAGATGCCGGCATCCCGGTATTCCTGGATACGGGCAAGAACGGTCTCGGGACTGCCGACGATGGCCGTACCCGGTCCTGGTCTTACAAGGCTAAGACCTGCCCATAAGTTCGGATAAATTTCAAGCTCCCTTGCATCGCTTGGAATTCGACCGTTGTGTAAGTTAAGCATGCGCTGCTGGCCCACAGAGTCGCTGCCGCGAAGCAAAGCTTGCGCGTGCCCTACCGTGGCTTCGTCCATCGTGGCGAGCAGCCGGTTTGCTTCTTCCCAAGCTTCTTCGTCGGTGTCCCGAACGATGAGGTAGAGCCGAATTCCGTAGCGGAGTTTCCGGCCTTGCTTGGAGGCAATCGCCGAAAGTTCTTTTATCTTCTCCGCCACTTGCGCAGGCGGTTCCCCCCAGCTTAAGTACGTGTCGATATGTTTAGCGGCCGTTTCGTGGGCAGCCTGTGACGAGCCGCCGAACCAAAGCGGCGGGGTTGGCGGTTGCACCGGCTTGGGCTGCAGCGCCTTTCCCTCAGCGGTAATATACTTGCCGTGAAAATTCAAGCTCTCCCCCGCCATGGCCTTTCGCCATACGGTAATCCACTCATCGGTGTATGCATATCGCTCGTCATGATCCAGCGTTGAACCGTATGCTCGCATCTGCGACGTGCTGCCGTTAATGATGTTCAGCAATACGCGACCTTGCGAGAACTCGTCGAACGTCTGGGTCATTTTGGCCGCAAGCACCGGGGAAATCAGCGGCGGATGAACGGCGATCAAGAATCGCATTCGCTCCGTGCTCGTGATGAGTGAAGAACCGAGTATCCAGGTGTCATGCGGCCCCGTAGCGAGTAATGAACCGCTGTACCCCAAATGGTCGACTGCGGATGCGATTTGCCGAAGATACGGGAGGTCGATTTTACGCGCGCCGGCAGGCGTCCATGGATTGCGTCCGTCCGGTGCCGTGAGATACCAGAATACTTCTACTCCATCTTTGCGTGTTGACGTCATGCCGTCGCCTCCCCAAGCGCCGCCGTTGGTGCTAAAACCGCATCCGCAACCTTGATTGGCCGTGGCAAAACGCCTTGACGGGCCAGGAGGTCGGCGACGCGCTGCTGCTCGGAGACAAAATCCTGACCGACCGGCCGAAGCCCCCACGGCCGACGTTTGAGCGCATTTTCCCATATCTCGGCAGAAGGCCAATCAGGCAGGTCGCGGGCAAAATATTCTGCGGCCTCACGCGGGTTCTCCTGTATCCACGCATCCGCACGCTGCAATGCGCTGACCACCGCGTCGAGAATTTCCGGCTTCCCCGTTGCAAAATCGCGGCTGGCGAACCATACTGAACGATGAGAAATGAAGCGGTCAACAGGGACGATAACACGGACGGCGCCATCGCGCTGAAGCGCTGCCAGGTGCGGGTCGTTCCCGACCCATGCTTCGATCTCCCCTGCGATCAGCGCCTTATCCCCGCCTTGTCCAAGGTCGACTCGCTCGACGTCATCGTACGTCAGACCGTGCTGATCAAGCGCGGAGATCAGAAAGCTGGTTTGCCATGAACCTTCCCCGAGAGCGACGCGCTTGCCTTTCAAGTCCGCAACCGAGTTCACGGGCGAGTCGGCGCGAACAACAAGCGCTCCGCTTGCCGGACGCGGTTCCGAAACGGCCACATAAACCAAGTCGATACCGGACGCTTGGCCGGTTAACGGCGGAGTAGCTCCCGTTCCGCCAAAATCGATTTCTCCCGAGGCAAGTCTCTGAGGGGTTCTCGCACCGTCTACATAATCGACCCATGCGACAGTAGCGTCATGCTCCTTCAGAATGCTCTCCAAAATTCCCGTGCGGCGCAGCACGAATAATGAATGATTGTTCGGATGGACACCAATTTTGACGATGTTTTCGTTGTGGGCAATGTTGCTCATTGAGTGGACACTCCTTTATTGTATTGTTGTTCTGCAGCAGTGAGCGGTCCGTGGTGGACCCACTCCCGGACGCTGAAATCGCGGGCAAGAAAGCCGTGTTCCAAAAGGAACTTGCGCTGGTTGTCAAGCGCGACGAGCAAATCTTCATGCAATGCCGGGCGAAGCGAAACATTCTGGTATGCGGTCTCGACAAATTCGGGAGACGCCCCCGTTTCGGCGGCAATAATCCGAGTGAGCTCATCGGGGTGACTGGCCGCCCAATCGGCCGCCCGAAGAAGCGAGGCGAGAACACGCTCGGCTACATCGGGGTGCTCGAGCAGCTCCGCATCGACGGTCACGGCTCGCGGCGCTCCGTTATTCACCCGAACGAGCGGGTCGGGGTGAAAACCGAGGCTCACGACTTCACGGACCTCGGCCGCTCGAGCCGCTTGGAGGCCAGTCGCGCCTTTGACGAAAACCGCATCCACCTCGCGGCGACGGAGCGCATCGATTTCCGTGGCCCAGGAGTCCCCGCTTCCGGAAGGGTCGGCCTCCAGATCGACTTGCTCGACATCGCCCAGCTTGAGTCCGGCAAGCCCGAGCGCGTTGTGGAACCCTCGAAGCGCTTGCGCCGCGCGGAAGTCGATCTCCAGATAGCGGTGGCGCGGGATACCGATACGGCGTCTTCGCAAATCGGCGGGCACGGAAATATTCGATTCGGGAAGCGTAAGAATCGCTTGGTATTCATCGACCCAGACGAGCCCTACCAGCCTTGTATCTCGCCCTGTCGAACGTGCCCATAAAGCCGGGATATTGCCCCCTTCGCGGACAAGGAATGACAAGGAATGGTTGAAGTGGGCGCCATGGAGGGCCGTATTCTTTTCATTCTGGAGTTCAGCAGCAGCAACCCCTACCTTCGCAAGCTCCGTTTGCAGCAGTCCTCGATCAAATGCAACGCTGGATGCTGTCGGCACCGGGCAGCGTGTAATGGATACACGATCAACTGTCGGTTTCACTTTGGACATGGTTCTTCCTCCTTTTTGATTCGGGTCATATACGGATCGCTATCATTGCGCCCTCAACCGGCTGGATCCGCTCGAGCACTAATGAGATATGCCATTGATGTTGCTCCCTTCACAATAAAATGCCGATAACGACCAGGCGCTTTCATTTCGATTTAACTTGGCAACGCATAGACCGGTTGAAACGATTTGAGTTCATTTTTTTCACCGGCTTCCGTTTCCGTTACCGGATCCGCCTCTCCCATGACACGCTTAAGCACCTTATCAACGAGAGCCGCAAATGCCGCATGGCCTCGCTCCCGCGGACGGGCAAACGGAACCGGTATATCCATCGCGATGCGTCCCTGTTCGATTAATACGACCCGGTCCGCCATGGCCACCGCTTCTTCAACGTCATGCGTAATCAGAACGGTTGTAAACTTCTTCTCCTGCCAAAGCGATTCGATAAGACGCTGCATTTCAATGCGGGTTAGCGCGTCCAAGGCGCCTAACGGTTCGTCGAGCAAAAGCAGCCGCGGTTGGCTGGCCAAAGCTCTGGCGAGCGAAACCCTTTGCTTTTGCCCTCCGGAGAGGACGGTAGGCCATTCATTCCTCCGATCAAGAAGTCCGACCTGTCTTAATGCCGTCTCCGCTTCCGCTCCCTTTCCTTTCTTCAGTCCGACGGCCACATTATCGATGACCCGCTTCCACGGCAGAAGCCTGGCGTCTTGGAACATAATGCGCACCTCAGGATGCAGCTCGCGAACCGGCCCATCGTCGATCAGCATTTCACCCGCCGTCGGCAATTCCAGCCCTGCAACCAGACGCAATAGCGTGCTTTTCCCGCAGCCGCTCCGCCCAATGATCGCCACAAACTCCCCCGCCTCGATCTCCAGTTCAATACCGCGCAGCACATGCTGGTTTTCAAAAGCTTTTTTTACTCCCCTTACCTTCAAGTTCACGCCGTAACCGTCAACAGATTTCAAAGCGCATTCCTCCTTAACCGACTCTCGTCGTTGCTTTTTAAATATTTTGATAATTGGGATGCCACCGCAAAAATCTTCTTTCCACGCTTTTGGCCAATGAATCGGCCAGTTTGCCGAATGCGGCATACAGCAGTATCGAAAGCACGACAACGTCCGTTTGCAGAAACTCCCTGGCGTTCATGGCCATGAAGCCGATCCCGGCACTCGCCGCAATCGTCTCCGCTACGATCAGCGTCAACCACATGACGCCAAGCGCATAACGTACGCCCACCAATATGGAAGGCAGCGCGCCGGGCAATACCACTTGCCAGAAGAGCGACGATGAACGCAGTCCGTACACTTTTCCCATTTCCATCAGCCCTTTATCAACCGAGCGAATCCCGTGAAGAGTATTCACATAGACGGGAAACATCACGCCAAGGGCAACCAGGAATACTTTGGCCTCCTCACCGATGCCAAACCAAATCACGACAAGCGGAATCATGGCAAGATGGGGGATGTTGCGAATCATTTGGATCGATGTATCTAGCAGCTTCTCCGCAGTCTGTGACAAACCGTTAATCAATCCGAGCAGAAAGCCGATGCCTCCGCCAATAACAAAACCGATAAACGCCCTTTGAAAACTGATGAACAGATGCTGAAACAACTCTCCCGATCGGATCAGCTTCACTCCTGCCAGCAGGACGTCTGTCGGCACCGGAAGTATTTTGTTCGAAAGAACGCCGTTTTCGGAAAACAATAGCCAACCCAGCAGTATCAGGACCGGCAATAACCATGGAACGAGCTTTTTGGTGACTTGGTCGAATACGTTGATCTTTTTCATCGGACACTCAACTTTCTTTGGATGGTTTGGCCCCGGAAAATAATGAAGGCCCCGATACCGGCAGCGAACTGCGAATATCGAGGCCTCCATTGGAATGGTGGGCGAATTACCATTGAATAGTATTAATTATTCCTATGTGATTACTTGGTATTTATTATATTGAATCCCCTGCCTATTTGCAATAGCTTTTTTCAAAAACTTTTTCAAATACTACGGTTGAGGTTAGTCATGTCCAAGCCCGCTGAACGCTTCGGTCCGATATTGTCCCGGCGTTAACCCCGTCCACTTCTTAAAAGCGCTTTGAAATGCGCTTGGTTCCGAATAATATAGCAAATAAGCGATCTCTCCGACCGAATACTCCCTTTTTCTCAAATAGCCCATGGCCAGTTCCTTGCGTACCCGGATCGAAAGATCCTGATAGGAAGTGTTCTCAACCTTCAATTTATTTTGAAGCGTTCGAGTACTCATTCCGAAAGAATCGGCAGTTTGCTGTAATGTCGGGAAAAAGGACGGGACGCATGTTTTCATCCATCGAACGACTTGATCGGAAAACACGGATTCCTGGGTTAATGCATCCCTTGTTTCTTGTGCTATGGACTCAAATGTTTTCAGCAGTCGCGGGTCCGAGTAAATCACGGAATCGTTCAACACGTCTTTGCTCATCCGCAGAGCATTTTCTTTCTTACCGAAGCTGGGAACTTTCCCAAACACCGACATGTAAGGTTCGGTATCCGTTGGTGCGTCATGGGTAAATACAATTTCTCGCAGCGAAATGCGTTGACTGCTGAGCCTGCCGATCAAATGATACAGCGAACTTGCCATATCCTCTATGCAATGGCGTGACATTCGACCGGGGTGTTGGTGAACCAACCGAATAAGGACGTCATCCCCCTCTACTTCCCATTCCAGATTGAATGCGTTGCACAGAATCACATTATATCTGTGATAAGCGTTTAGTGCGTCGACAATTGTTTTCGAATGCAGCATCACATAACCGAGAATGCCCATATCGGCAAATTCCATGATCTGACCTTGGTGCAAGCCAAAATGATCGTCCTGCGTGTAGTTCGCGGCTGCGTGCATCAACCGCTCCAATTCCTCTTCGGTAATGCGAGCCTCTACATCTTGCAACAGACTACGGTCAAAAGAAGCATAACCGCAAAACTCCTCTATTTCATATCCTTTGTGAACGACTGTTTTCATAATCGGATATACCATGGAGATGGCAATTCCCTGATTTTTCAAATCTCGATTCCCCCTTGCGTGAATCATCAAGATCATTGCGCCGTTGATCATTCATTTATGTTTCGTTTCGTTTTATGCTGGTTACAGTCTTGTTCCAATCTATTATATCGCAAACAGCGATGAAGATCAGTGATCAAGAGAGTCAACAGCAGAGGAGGAACGATATGAAATCGAAAATTCTCGTTATAAACGGACACCCCGACCCACAGAGCTTTTGTTCGGCCTTGTCCGACGCCTATAAGAAAGGAGCCTCGAGTCATACCCAGATTCGGACAATTGATGTAAGCAAGATTACATTCGACCCGAACTTAAAATTTGGTTATCGCAAAAGAACAGAGCTGGAGGAAGATCTGATCGAAGCGCAGGAACTCATTCGTTGGGCTGATCATCTCGTAATTGTATATCCCACATGGTGGGGTGGAATGCCGGCCATTCTGAAAGGGTTTATCGATCGGGTCTTTTTGCCCGGCTTCGCATTCAAAATCCGTGAAAATTCTTATGTAGTGGATAAGCTCTTATCCGGCAAATCCGCACATCTGATCGTCACGACGGATACCCCGCCTTGGTACAATAAGCTGGCATACAAGAACGCAGAATATAATGTGATGAAACGCAACATATTGAAATTTTGCGGGATAACCCCTGTACGTGTTACCGAGCTTGGTCCGATTCGGGGGTCCTCAGAGAAATTACGCGCCCGTTGGCTTGCGAAAGTAAACCAGCTTGGTTCAAAATTAGCATAAGCAAACACAGGAAAAGCCCCAAAGTGTTGAAACCTAGGGGCCCTGTCCAATCAAAATTGCGAAAAACCGATATAGATCACCGCTCCCCACATCACGCAAGCGGATAATTTGTTCATGACCCTCATAACTCGCCCCGAAGTATCCAACCGGCCGATCATTCGGCCACCCACAGCTAATCCGGCGAACCAAATCCATGAAACCAGGATGACCGCCAAAGCAAAGATTAGTTTCTCCGTGCCCGCATAGCTTAATGAGCTGGTTCCGATAACCCCCACCGTATCGAATATCGCATGGGGATTCAAGAGTGAGACTGATGCTGCAAAAGCGATTTGGTTGCGGGAAGACGTCTCCGATTCACTCGTTTCGCCGCTGCTGTTGCCGGGAGCGCTTCTCCACGTGTTCCATCCCATATAAAGCAAAAAGAGAATTCCTGCGATCAAGAGTATCGTTTTGAGCCAAAAAGAAGCGAGGATCGCCAAGGACACACCAAGAACAGCAAGTACAATCAGAAGCGTATCGCACAAGGAAGCCGTCAACACAGCCGGGAGTGCTCGGGTAAATCTCTTTTGTACAGCCCCTTGAGTAAAAACAAACATATTTTGGACACCTAGGGGGAGGATGAGTCCAAATGCGAGAATGAATCCGTGGATGAAGGCTGCGAACACCCCATTCCCTCCTATCTCCTATCGTATTTCGTATGTATACAATGATACTCACTTATCGGTTCCTGTCTCCAACCAATTGGATGGATTCGAACCCAACCAAGTCGTATAATGAGATGAAAGAACTTGACGGGGATGAGCATCATGATTCAATTTGATTGGAAGCCGGATAAATTCGCAGCAGTACCTCTGTATTTACAAATCAAGGAGTATATCAAAGGCAAAATTGAATCCGGGGAATGGCCCGTAGGCAGCAAAATCCCTCCGCAACGAGCTATGGCTGAAGCATGGGAAGTAAACCGGAGTACCGTTATTTCGGCAGTGGACGACTTAATTGCGGAAGGGCTGCTTGAAGGCAAAAGCGGCGGCGGAACGAAGATCGTTAATAACTCATGGTCCTTATTGACCTCCGCCTCTCCCCCGGACTGGAATTCGTATGTCCATTCCGGAATCCATCAGGCCAATTTGTCTGCGATCCAAGAGATCAACAAAGCGGAGTTTTATCCAAACATCATACGTCTAGGTACGGGCGAGCCTTCTCCTGATTTATTTCCTCGTGAACAGATGAAACACGTATTCAACCGGTTGGCGGACCGCATCGATTCACTTGGCTATGAAGAACCCAAAGGTTTGCTTTATTTTAGGGAACAACTCAGTAAGCATCTGAAGACATACGGCATTGAAGCTTCGCCTTCTTCGATTCTGATTGTTTCCGGAGCCTTGCAAGCATTGCATTTGATATCCATCGGGCTCTTGCAAAGAGGGTCTACGATCTTTCTGGAAAAGCCTTCGTATCTGTACTCCCTCAATGTGTTCCAATCCGCGGGGATGCAATTCATCGGACTTCCATTAGATGCAAACGGAGTTCAAATTAAAGCGATCGCGGAACAAAAACAGAGGCACAATGCTGCGCTGCTCTACACGATTCCCTCCTTCCACAATCCAACGGGAATTGTCATGTCGGAAGAAAGACGTAAAGAGCTGATCAAGGTATGCGAGCAGGAACGGCTTCCGATCATTGAAGACGACGTCTATCGGGAGCTTTGGCTGGAATCGCCGCCACCTCCGCCTTTAAAAACCTTCGATAACAACGGTCTCGTGCTGTACCTCGGCAGCATGTCCAAATCGTTAAGCCCGGGATTGCGAATTGGTTGGATCGTCGGGCCGGAACCGGTTATCGAAAGATTAGCGGATATTAAAATGCAAACAGATTATGGGGCAAGTTCTCTATCGCAATGGACTGCCGCGGAATGGCTTTCAAGCGGATTGTACCAGCAGCATCTTGAAGAGGTTCGGAGTGCATTAAAGGATCGGAGAGATATCATGATGGACTTGCTGCAAAAGCATTTTTCGGATATCGCCACTTGGAATGTGCCTAAAGGCGGCTTTTATGTCTGGTTGCGGCTTCATGCTTCCCTGTCCATACGCAACTTGTTTGAAAAGGCTCTGCAGGAGGGAATTCTATTGAACCCAGGGAATGTCTATGACCAACATCCCAGTCCGTATCTTCGATTGTCTTATTCCTATGCTTCGCGAGCCGAATTGGAACAAGGGCTTCAACGACTTTCCTCACTCGTTAGGCAACTGGCATAGTCCCTTTGCGCTTGTAACGAATCGAGGCTGCCGACTAAGCCGGCAGCCTAAGAATTGTTCAATGACTTTTACCGTTAAGATTTATGTACATCAGCAAGAGGAACCATCTCGATCATATTGATCATATGTCCATCCGGGTCGAACACATCAAACAGCACATGATGATTCCAGGGAGAATCCCATGTCTCCAAATCCGTAATGCGGCATCCTTTTTCCAATAACTCGGCATGCATTTCCGCCACATGAATGCATTTGAAGCCGAAGATGGGGCGATCGATCAATGGGATTGGTTTATTGACTTCGGCCAAGCTTAGCAATGCTGCATGATCGGGATGAGGGTCGCAGAAAAGCGTAGCCCCTCTGTTGCCGTCTCCCCAATCCTCAATGCCCCTACAAACAAGTCCAAGTATTTCGGTGTAAAATGTAATCGATCGTTCCAAATTGCTTACGGGTACGAACAAACCCCCGATTTGTTGAATAGGCATTTCGTTTTCTCCTCCCAATTGATAATCGTTATTTCATCCTACCCGCTCCGATGACGATGACATACCCGTCGAGGTCGCGGATTGCGAATTCCTTCCACAGCATATCTCCCTGATCTTCATGCACCATTTCGTAGTGAATGATCGCGTCGGCCCCTCGAAACTGCTCGAACAGCGTATCGATCGTTTCCCAATCCGCATAGGCATAAGAATCCCATCCTGTAGGAGGCCCTTCCCAGTTATTCGGATAATCGATTGGCATCGCTCTTTTATTCGGTCTCACGTCTTCCGGATGCTCGGCTTGCTGGAGAATAAAGCCCATATCCGGATCTTTACGCTCCGTATGCCCCCAGCCATCCACATGACATCCGAGCGCATTTTGATAATACTCCTTCGACTTTTGCAAGTCCGCAACCAATCTTACCTGATTCATTGACATTCCTCCTAAGTTCTGCCGCTAATTACAAATCTCCGGCCATCCGGATCATAAAAGGCGAATTCACGATAGCCATGAACGCTATTCGTCATTCCCTCGACTTCTACACCGCGAATTTTCATTCTTGAATAGATTTCATCGATATCGTTTACTTGGAACACGGACACGGACAGCGTGTTACCTCCCATATCTTTGAAGCTTGATTCGAGTATTTCGTCCGAACTCATAAAAAAGAACGAGCCCGTGTCATACGTATGGAGCACAACCAAACCCGTATGATTTTCCCGAAGAGGAGAATGGCTGCTTGAGTTGGGATCCAAGTCGAAAATTTCGCTATACCATTTTCCCGTTACATAAGGGTCATGCGCCGGGAGATATTGACATATGAGGTTTCCGAGTTTCGGCTCGCCGTCCTTAGCAGCTTCGGCTTGATCCGTCCCCCAGTTGCTTATTTCGATTTTTTTACCGTCCAGGTCATAAAATGCAAATTCACTCCCGCACTCGCCGCGATTTTTAATCTCATCGCCCTCCATCCGCACTCCCCGTTGCTTCATCCTTTCGAAGATCTCTTCGATTTCTTGCACTTGAAAAAGTAAAACAGCATGATGATACCCTTGACGATTGGTGTAACTCAATGTGAGTTTATCTTCGGATTTTACAAAACATAACTCGATCCCATTTATCGTTTGCAGCACCACCGTACCACCATGATCTGTTCGAAGAGGAGAATGGTTGGAAGCATGTGGATCCAAGTCAAAAATTTCAGAATACCATTTTGCTGTCTCGTAGGGGTCGGCAACTGGAAAATACATCCTTGTGACATTCCCTAACTTCGGTGCCACAGTTCCTTTCATCTTGCTCATTTTGCAATCTCCTCCTGAATACTTTTTACGTCACATACGTTTCACTATATTTTTTCTACTGGAAAGTATAATGACAATTCGCCGTTCGTATCCATCGGTGAATAAAATTCTTGAATCGCTCCAGCGATTGTGTAATGATTTTGCGGCAAATAATCCTTACCCATATCATGTAAAGTTTCTTGATATGTATCGAGTGTACATGTAACCACAACATACTTAAATGCGGGAATGACCCATTTCGTCCATCCGATTGGTGCTATTGAATCGTCTAAAACTTCGCATCCTGCCAAATAGAGTCCTTCTTCTTTCCACCTTTCAAACTTCATTTCAACATCGCTCATCGCTCCCCAAATCCCTGCAATATTGCCTTCAGCATCCAACTTCGCGAGATTTCTTATCTCGCCGAAATTATGATTTGCCTCTTGCCATAATGGCTGTATCCACTTTGGACCCTCATTCGCAAGCCCTTTTCCCATTTTGCCAATAACGGAAAATTGCTGTTTTTCAACGATTCTAACCACTTTTTCTTCCTCCTGCCAGTTCATTTTCTGCAATATAAACACTGAGATTGTGGCTTACAGTTATTTAGATGCCACACGATGTCGGAAACCTGACTTACGGAAGTAAATAAATTTCGAATAAAGGCATTTTCGCCTTAATTGGCTATGAACCATTCCGGTAATGGTACGCCTTTTAAGCAATAATCAAACCATGACAGTAGTCGAAGCATGTAATCTTTTTTATATTCGTCGTTCCAACCGCCATTATGAAAAGCCTTAGGGTAATAAGCCAAGTAGGATTCAACACCAAAATATCGCAAACCATTAAACAATATTCTCGCATTCCCCTCCCCGTTTACCCGCTCAGCACTCGTTTCCATAAGTAACAAAGGCGTATTCATCTTAGATATATTTTCAATCGAATCTAGCTCCTTGTAGACTTCCGGATTGGTCCACATCGCATGGGGGTCTGCACCCCCCAATCGGTTTGTATACTGTTGATGGGCATGAAATGCCGTTCCATTGCTACGATCACAATGCAGAGTATCATATACTCCAACAGCGCTAACCGCACCTTTAAAACAGTTTGTTTGAGACAGCGTCCAAGCAGTCAGCATTGCCCCATAGCTGCTCCCGTAAATACCCAACTTGTCAGGATCGGCAATACCATTTTGAATAAGATAGTTTACGGCTGCCATTACGTCGTTATAGGGAGCTCTAAACAGTTGGTAATTCCCAAGTTGATTTTTAAATTCCTCCCCGTATCCTTCACTACCTCGGAAATTAGGTAACAAAACGATATAACCATTACTTGCTAGAAGGTGAGCTGCACTTTCTGCTCTTGCCGATATGAGTTCCGTAAAACTTGCCTCAACATAATGTTCGGGGCCGCCATGTAAATAAATCAAGGCTGGGTATTTATGGCTCGGCTCGTAATCCGTGGGCATAACTAGAATGCTCTCTATTTCCCAATCGCTACTTTTGTACTTAATAACCTTTACTTGTGGGATTTTTAGGGGCAGATCCGTTCGGTTGAAGTTACTGATTTTTTTCATTTCGGAATTGTTTAGAACATGAAGTTCGGTTGGATCATTCGGGTTGCTGTATGGAAAAACAATACCGTCCTGATGATGAAAACATGGCGCCCCGGAGGGATGGCGATGACTGTAGACCACATGATTTTCAGATGTTATTTGTTTTACAGATAAATCTAATACGTCAATGGAATAAAGAATATTGGAGACGCCTTGACGAGAAGAAACATATAATTTGGAGCCGTCGTACGACCAACAATGAACTTGTACAATGCCTGGTATTCTTATTTTATCTTTGTAATTGATCTTTCCATTTATAAGGGATGCAATTTGTATTTCATCAGGGGAAAATACATTCGCAAATAACAGCTCGCCGGATTTTAACAATTTGAGAACTTCCGCTCTTCCCGAGAAGACTTCATTGATTTCCTTATTATCAATATGAAGTCGATTTAGTTTGGATCCCTGTTTAATTAATACCTCTCTTTCGCCAATCCAATCGACAACCCTGCATAAATATCCTTTTTGATCCAACAGCTTATTGTTTTTGCCGGTTTCAATTTCGAATGAATATAGGGCTGATACTTCATCTTTTAATCCTTTTTGCATTAGCTTGATTTCGTCTGACGGCTCAGCAATGATTTCAACTTTTTCAGGATGTAACCCATTTTGACGATTTATGATCCTTTGGCCATACCGAGTTCCATTCGGCAATACCGTATACAATATGTATTTACCATCAGGTGACCAACTCAACATTGACCCATTAAATGGATCTAGTCCATCAAAATTAGAAAAAGTGATCTGACGTTTATTTGCTCCATTCTGATCCATGATCCATATGTCTTTATGACCTGCATTCTTAGAAATATATGCAATTTGATTTCCTTCAGGAGAATAACACGGACTATGGGAGTCCTCTTCCTCAGATCCCGTTAGTCGTACTGACTCGCCGCTTGCAATATTCAATCTCCATATGGACCGATTTCGATGATCCAAAGCATATTCTTCATATGGCATATCACCATTCCCAAAGACAATCAATATTTCATTGTCATTTGGTGAAATAATAAGCTCCCGAAATTGGTTGTAATGTATCTTAAGAAAACTATCAATTAATGGTATGTTTTCGTTCATTGATACCCTCCAATCGTTTAATCTAAGATTTAGGAAGCGATATTATAACAATGCTTAATATATTCGGTATTCTTAAGCCGTACCCCTTTATTTACCATAAAAGATGAATTCTTTTCACTTTATTGCACTTTGCTGTTTTTTGCTCAAACTAAAAATGTAGCATCTGCCGCGGCATGATGCTACACTTCCGTTTTTAGACAAGACTACCATCTCCTTGACTACCTGATACCAATACCTTCATAATCAAATCCAATTTTGCGCAGCATGGCCGCCGGTAAAAAATTACGTGTATCTAGAATATATGGGGTTTGCATCGAAGTAAAGATTCGTTTCCAATCCAATTGCTGATACTCCTTCCAATGCGTTAACAATACGAGCGCATTTGCACAGTCGGCAACATCTTCCGCGTTGTCGCAATAATCAATGGGCAGCTCGCCATGCAAAGTCCGAAACATATTCATCCCCTTTGGATCGTGGACTCTTATCCTAGCCCCGAGCTGCAGCAGATGATGAATGATAGGTATTGCCTGAGTTTGGCGCGCGTCATCCGTATCCGGTTTGAATGTCAGACCCAGTATCCCGATTGTCTTGCCGTCTAAGCTTATTAATTTGTGTTGGATTTTGTGCACGCAGAACTGGTACATCAGTTGGTTGGATTCGACTGCTGCTTTAACGACGACAAGTTCCTTCCCGTATTTCCGGCTCGTCGCCAACAATTCCCCCGTATCTTTGGGAAAGCAGCTTCCACTCCATCCGCTGGAGACTTGCAAAAATTTCTCGCCGATTCGCGAATCGAGCCCCATTCCGATTGCAATATCCGAAACATTGGAGCCGAGTGCTTCGGATAATCTCGCGATTTCATTAATGTAGCTAATTTTTACCGCTAAAAACGCATTGGAAGCATATTTGATGAATTCCGCGCTTTTTGCATCGGTTTCAAAATAGACGGTTTTCCGCCGATGATTAATTGTATCTGAGGGGAAGAAGCTAATAACTTCTTCACCATAGAGCTGTTCGACAAATGGCCTATACAGTTCCCTCATGATCGCTCTAGCCTTAAGATTCATTGTGCCAACGACAATGCGATCAGGAAAAAAAATATCGTTGAGCGCAAAGCCTTCTCTTAAAAATTCAGGATTGCTGATGACAGCAAATTGCTCCTCAGCCTTCATATCTGATGCCTCTTCAATGATCTGTGCGACCAGTTCGGAAGTACCCACCGGAACCGTAGACTTGTTGACGATGACCGTAAATCGCGCCGGATTCAGATTCTCCCCTATAGAACGGGCAGCCGCCTTCACGAAACACAAGTCTGCCGTGCCATCGGAAAGTGAAGGTGTACCGACGCAAATAAAGATAACATCCGCATCTTGAACGTCTTGATACGTTATGGAAGCCTTCAATGATGTACCGATTTTGTGCTGGATGAGCGAATCGAGCCCGGGTTCGAATATCGGGCTTCGACCTGCATTGATTTGTTCTACCTTATGACGGTCAACATCGATTACGGTTGTCGTATACCCTGCGCTAGCAAATGCGGCCGCCGTCACGCTTCCGACATAACCCGAGCCAACGCATACCACATTCACGATCCATCCCCTCCGGCTGATTCTTTCCATTGCGAGCGGTATTCCGCTATCGTCAGTTTAAGACCTTCCTCCAGCGTGATTCGAGGCTCCCAATCGAGGAGCCGTTTCGCTTTGTCAATGACGGGACAACGCAGCTTCGGGTCATCCTTCGGAAGCTCATGAAACGTAATGCGGCTATTCGAGTTCGCCAGCTTCTTGACAAGCTCCGCAACTTGCAGAACCGTGTACTCTCGGGGATTTCCAAGATTCATGATTTCTCCGGTAGCCGAATCCTTCTCCATCATCAGCATAAGTCCCCTGACCGTATCATCAACGTAACAAAATGATCTTGTTTGACTACCATCTCCGTAAACGGTTATATCCTCCCCCCGTATGGCCTGGTTTACAAAATTCGAGATGACACGACCATCGTCGTTACGCAGATTTGCCGAATAGGTGTTAAAAATACGCGCAACTTTTACCCGGACTTGAAATTGACGGTGGTACTCATAGCAATATACTTCACCGAGCCGTTTGGCTTCGTCGTAACAGGCTCTGGGACCCCATGTATTCACGTTTCCCCGGTATGTTTCGTGCTGCGGGTGGATTTCCGGATCCCCATACGCTTCGCTTGTACTGGTGTAAACCATTTTCGCTCCGCTGTTTTTAGCCAGCTCCAACATATTTTTTGTTCCAATTGTATTAACGGCCATCGTATCAAGTGCTGCAGACTGATAAAATTTTGGTGAAGCCGGAGAGGCTAAATGATAGATTTCTTCAACCCCAGCCAGCTGGTTCATCGTTAGAATATCTTCCGAAACAACGTCCTTATAGATAAACATAAAATTTGCGATTTCTTGGATCCCTGCAAAATTGCTGACTTTACCGCTCAGCAAATTATCGATTCCGATGACTTGATTCCCCTCGGCTAACAGTTTTTTGGTCAGACACGAACCTAGAAATCCAGCTGCACCCGTAACAACGACTTTTTTCAATGAATCCACTCCAGTCGATCATTCTGCGGTGTTTTCAATCATGTTTTCAATAAAATCTTGCAAATATAATTTTAACTTCTTTCTTAAGCTGTCGTTTTGTAAGGCTAGTTCGATGTTTGCTTGCAGGAATCCGAACTTATCGCCAACATCATATAATTTCCCTTCGTATTGATACGCCCATATCTGCTGATCCTGTATGAGCTGCTGCAGGGCATCCGTCAATTGGATCTCCCCTCCGACTCCAATCCGCATTTCCTCCAAAAAATCAAAGATCTTAGGATCCAAAATATATCTCCCTATAATCGCTACATTGGAAGGGGGAGTCTCGCGAGGTTTTTCGATCAAATCGGTAACAAGCGTTAGCTGTTCGCTTATTTGTTCCCCTTGTATAATTCCGAACTTGCTTGTTTCCGACCAATCTACCCTCTGTACAGCGATTACCGATGACTGTTTTTCATTGTATATGCGGATCAACTGTTGCAAGCACGGTACACGACTATGAATCACCATATCCCCCAGGAGGACCGCAAAAGGCTCATTTCCTATAAACTTTCGCGCGCACCAAATTGCATGACCCAGACCGAGGGGCTGCTCCTGCACGACGTAATGAATCGCAGCATGTGAGCTTATTGACTCGACAAGCCCTAACAATTCCTGCTTATTCCGCTCTTTCAGCATGACTTCAAACTCGTTGTTTTTATCGAAATGCTGTTGAATCGAGTGTTTGGTCTTGCCGATCACAATGTAAATGTCATGAATGCCTGATTGTACTGCCTCTTCCACGATATATTGAATCGTAGGCTTATCGACGATCGGCAGCATTTCTTTCGGTATCGCTTTAGTAACGGGAAGGAATCTGGTTCCAAGACCGGCTGCGGGAATGATGGCTGTGCGAATGGTTTTTATTGAACTCCCTCCTTTCTCGAAGCTCAGCTAATAACATCGTATGTGGATGTACGGCACGACGATATCAGCCATTGTCCGCATGAAAGCTGTTTTATGCATTTGCCGTGCCGTCTGATATTGGCTGCGCATATAACTTGGAATAGCCTGATATCAAGAAGGGACGATGACCCTTATGCCTGTTGATGTGAGTGTCGTTATGATTTCACATAATAAATATCCGCAAAATTTATACGCTTTATATGCACTGGAGAACCAAACCTTTGATTCGAGCCGAATGGAAGTCATTATGGTAGACGATGCCTCGACCGATAGAACGACAAGACTACAAAACTATCGCCCTCCATTTCAGTTTAAATATATACGCTGCGAGCAAAATGTTGGGCGATCAAAAGCAAAAAATATCGGCATTGCATCGGCGGTTGGGGAAGTTCTAATCATCATAGACGCTGAGATGATTCTAGACCCTGCTTATGTGGAGCAGCATGTTAAACTACATCAAGCCGACCCCAATTTATGTGTAACGGGTTGCTCCAGACATTTCCACACCTTTACCGTATTAGACAGAAAATTTAATAGGGTACAGTTAAAGCGGTTCAGGCGACTGAATCTGAAAAGAAACCACCGTAACAGATTAAGAATCCGAAGCCTTCTCAAAAAATATTCAAAAATAAAGCTATTTAAGAAAAAGGGCATCTATCTGCGAAAATATAAGAATTATGCTTACCCGGCTCCCATCTTTAAAAAAATCGTCAAACGCTTTGGCGTGCATTTAGTAGGATTTCATTTGCCGTACGTCTTTGTCATTACGCAAAACATTTCCGTCAGGAGAAGCACATTCGACAAGGTTGGGCCGTTTGACGAAGGGTTTCAAGGATGGGGGTACGAGGATTGGGAATTTGGTTATCGCCTGTATCGAAATGGTGTTAAGATTTTCGACAACCCGAGCGTTAACGTATATCACCAGGAACATCCTCGTAGTATCGGAAATCAAAATAAAGACGCATTGACCAATTATAAATATTTTTATTCTCGACATCCTGAATTTGATGTTGGCGTTCAATCCTTAAGCTGGCTCGGCAAAAACATACAAACAGCCAATGAACTTGTTGCAGAATATAAAGCTATGATTCATCGATATCCGCATCAGTACCTTCATCTTGTTCAGGCATTTCTTATCTTGTTTGATCAAATATTATCGTTACTGTTAAGTGGTATGCCCGTAACAAATCTGCTGCAACAATCCGATACGACGCGTGATGAACATTGGAACAATGCTTTTGTTGCGGAATTGAATCTGCTGAAATCGACAAGGGAATTTCCCAAACTACTGGCACACTTGGAGTGGTTAATAAGCAAATAAACGAGGAGGTTTCATCATGCAAATCTCTGTTGTGATGGCTGTATATAACGGTGAGAAGTATATTGAGGAAGCGATCCATAGTATATTGAATCAAACGTATTCACAATTCGAACTTATTATCGCTAACGACGGTTCGATCGATCGAACGCGAGACATCCTGGACGCAATAACCGATCCTCGAGTAAAAATAATTCATGCCGAATCGAATCAAGGAGCAGCGAATTCGCTTAATCTAGGTATTGAGCATGCTTCAGGCGACTGGATCGCGATTCATGACGCGGATGACATCAGCGAACCAACCCGGTTAGAAGAGCAGATTCGTTATGTGCAGTCGCACCCTGATTGTATAGGTGTAGGTTCTTTAATCGTAGGTCGTATAGGAAACGAGGTCGTCATCAAGCCTGAGATTGCGTATTATAATCTGATACTAAGCAAAAAACAAATTTATGATACACGGTTATTCAGGTGCTATTTGTGCCATGGCTCAGTCATGTTCTCGAAAAAAGCTTTCTACGATGCGGGACGATATGATCCAAAGTATAGGATTTCTTACGACTATGATCTGTGGTTGCGAATGTTCGAAATATCGCCCATTGAGAAAATACCGAAGGTCTTATATCATTATAGACTTCGCCCAGACTCCCTGGGAAAACAAAATACGAACAACACAATCTCAGAACTATTGACGATATCGTCCCTCCATATCTACAACAAGCTTGTCCGTGAAAAAGGAAAACATCCTATCCTAACCATTGTAGGTTCTAGAAGAGGATGTTCCTTCTTTAAATCCCGTGTAGCCAAGGAGTTCAAAAAACTAAATTACGTGCATGTAAGAACCAAAAAAGACGCTGGAAAAATACGTTTACTGAATAGAAGAGGCAAGATTCATGAGGCGGTATTTTTAAACAACCGAATATCCAACGCGGTATATCATCGTCTATTGCGGAGAGGTTTGCGTTGGAAAAGAAAAATACACAAAATATGGAACTTTAAGTTTTAGGATTTTGCTTGAATTCAATCTATCTACCAGCGACCTTTATTTTCAACATAAATCAGTTCCATAACTTGAGGTGCTGGGATTCGAATGTTCCAATTCGGGTAATGATTCCGGAACTTTGTTGTGTCGGTAATATACCAGATGTGATCGCCTGTTCTAGGCTGGTCGCTATAGGAATAATTTAACTTTTTACCGGTAATTTGTTCAGCCAATTCAATGGCTTCGAGTATAGAGATGTTTGAATCGCGCCCGCCGCCAAGATTGTATACTTCCCCTCCCCGCTTCGGATGTTGAAAGAATGCGTGAAAGGCTGCGATGACATCGCTCGCATGAATGATATCCCGGACTTGCTTTCCTTTGTATCCGAATATCGTGTATGGACTGTTCGTCATGACACACTTCACCAAGTAATTGATGAATCCATGCAGCTGTACCCCGGATTGTCGGGAGCCGCTAAGTACCCCTCCGCGGAAACAGACGGTTTTCAACTGAAAATAGCGGCCGTACTCCTGTACGATGATGTCCGCCGCGAGTTTTGAAGCGCCGAATAATGAATGCAAGCACTGGTCCACACTGAACGTTTCCGGGATTCCAAGATAGTAGAGATGTCCCGGATCAAGCTCCCACCGGCTTTCTTGCTCCAAATACGGGAGGGTGTTGGGACGATCGCCGTAAACCTTATTCGTTGAGGTAAATATAAATACGGCCTCCGGACAATGTAGACGCATCATTTCGAGCAGATTGAGTGTCCCGTTCGCATTGATATGGAAATCGGTGAGCGGCTCTCTGACGGCCCAATCATGAGACGGTTGAGCGGCGGTATGGATGATGAGCGCGATATCCTGCCCATACTTGATAAATACTTTGTTGAGCGCGTTGTGGTCTCGAATGTCAATGTCAACATGCACATAGTTTGTTCCTAAGCTCTTCTCAAGTCGGCTTCGATTCCATTTCGTCGTCCCCTCGATGCCGAAAAAATCTTGACGCATATCGTTGTCAATACCAACAACACGGTAGCCCAAGCTCGCATAAAATTCGGATGCTTCGGACCCGATCAACCCAGCGGATCCTGTTATTAGGACAACGGACATGTCTACACCTCCATGCATCGTTTCGGACAAAATAACCTGAGCAAACAAACCATTTGATCAGCTTCATGCAGTCAAATGGTTTGTTCATGATGGAACAGTAGCTCTTTAACTCCCTGATCCAGAGTGATTTCCGGCGTCCAACCAAGGTTTCTAAGCCTCTCATTACAAAGCACATTCCACTCCAAATCACCTTTTTTTGCGGACACATATCGGGGCGAGATTGGGCATTGTGCGGCATCCGCAATGATTTGTATAAGCTCATTTAAGGAAGTTCCGCGCTGTGTTCCTACATTAAGAACTTCGTTCTTTATGTTGTCCAACTGTATAAACAACATATTGGCTTCCACGATGTCGTCCACGTGAATGTAATCGCGCACCTGCTGCCCGTCACCAAAAATGATGGGCCCCTCCCCTTTTCTCATTTGGTCCATGATAATCGAAATGATGCCTGACTCGCCGTTTGGATTTTGACGCGGACCGTAGACGTTAGCATATCGTAAAATCGTCCATTCATAACCGTATATATCAGCATATGCGCGAACATACTGTTCGGCTGTAAATTTATTGATTCCGTAAGGCGATATCGGTTTGCAGCAATCGGATTCCGAGATCGCTATATGCGGCGTATTTCCATATATCGCCCCGCCGGAGGAAGCAAAAATGATTTTCTTCACTTTGGCGTCCCCGGCCGCACGGAGTAAACGAACCGTATTCGTTATATTCGTTTCGATGTCCATATAGGGATGCTGCACAGACATTCTAACATTAGCTTGTGCTGCATGGTGAGAAACGAGATCAGGCTTGAAATCGTTCATGATTTCTTCAAGCCGAGGATCCGCGAGGCTCATGAAGACATATTCCGCATGCTCATTTTTATTTTCTATTCTTCCTGTAGACAAATCATCCAAAACGATGACTTGATGCCCGTTATCGATATAGCGATCTACCAGATGTGAACCAATAAAACCGGCTCCCCCTGTTACGATAATTTTCAATTTCCGCCCTCCTACTCTATAGGCCGACATATTGTACCAACTCTAGCAATCGGTCGATGTTCACCGCAAAATCGGATGATGATCGATTTGTTTGCCCTTTATTTACTAAATAATAATAATCCAATTGCACATGATTGCTGATCATCCAGTAATACGAAGGCATATAATTGGGAGCAAAGAGCTCGATGACCTTCGTGCCCGGTTTGCAAAACACGAGATTGACCAGCCCGGCACCATGCGGAGCAATGATGACTTTTGCACGTGAAAATAATTGGATTTGTTCAGCGACCGTCATGGACTCCAGGTTAACCTTCTTAAATCCAAATGTACTTAATCGATCGAGGATTTCTTCCTCGTTGATGACTCTACGGTATATTGCATTCTCTCGGCTAACGTAGATATATTCGTTTGGATCTGAAGGTTCGGTATCGCTTGGATGCAGAAATTGGTTTCTTAGAAACTCACAAGACCATTTAGGAATGACATCCGGTCTCACATAAGTGCCCCACTTAAAAATATAACGGGTAATTAACGAAGGAACTACAAGCTTTCTGGCTTGCATGTCAACCCGGCTATCTATAATTTTGTCCCTTGGAATACCTAGAACAGCAAGTGTTTCGTCTTGAAACGGAAGAATCGATTGACGATTCATAACATATTTATCAATTTGGATCCCGCTTAGGCGCAGTAATTCAATTCGCGGCAATACGTCCATCATCCAATGATAATAGTTATGAGCGGAACAAAAACATAATACGGCGACTGTTTCACGGACATATTTAAATTTGCGGGATCTCCACATATTGTAGGCTTTCCGTGTTCTTATCAGATTCAGATGCTTCACCGTAAATTCCAAGGAAACGTCTCGAAGCAGTTTATAGTTTGCTGTAAGGACAAAAGCGGCCTGCCCGCATACCCGACCGTTTTTCAGCACCGCAACAAATGAGGCCGGCGTTTTCACGGTCCGGGATCGGAAGTTTTCGTGAATGTCGGGACCTAATCGTTTCGCTTCCGAATACTGATTGGTTTCATCGCAATAATAAATTTGATATATGGCACGTGCTCGCCGTAAATTTGAATGCCTGGCAATCAGATAATTGTACGTTGTACGAAAAAACCAATTTGGATTTCTCCTCGTGATTTTCTTTATACGTCTCCTAGAGATGACGCCCATGCCGGTTATCCTCTCCAATCGATTAAACATTCGATACTTCCTACGTCAAATGCCGGTATGCCAAGCTTCGTCCTAACCTCCATACGTTCTGCAAAAGAATTGTCAATTAATATCGCCGGCAAGTCGGTCCTCATATGCGAATATTTGTGCTCTTCGTTTTTAATTTGGATGATTTCACTGAACAGCGCCGGGCTTATTCTAAAGTGTTGCAATGTCTGGGATACATCTCCATAGTGTTTGGTTATCAAAATGATCTTCTTCATCTTGTTGATACATTGAAATAAAAACATAAGAAGGTACGGATTCGTCATCTGATCGATGATGATCGTATCGTCTAGATCTACATATACGAGATCATACTGAAAGTCCAAACGGTAACGGTTGACGAAAGCGCGATCCATATGAAGCTTATATTCATTCGGTTGTATGTCTACTTCAATGCCTGCAAAATCAAGAATGGTTAGCAAGGGCAGATTTACATCAAGACCGATATTCATGCATGATGTGCCGGCAAATCGACTTGAGATCTCCAAGAGCTTATACCGCCCCTCACGACCCTTCTTCGCCTGAAAAAACCAATACCCTCGGAACGACAGGTTCTGGTTCAGTGTATTCGCCATCTCTTCGACTTCCACGGTCACTGTCTTGAATGTGGAATGAACGCTTATCCCCGCCGATGTTCTGTCCCGGGTCCGCGGGGCTACATACCGTAGCCTCCCGCTCTTGTCCGTAAAGCAATCAACGGTGATTTCCTCGCCGGGAAGATACTCGCAGATCATGAGATTCGGCTTATTCGCCAGATGAAATCGTAATTGCCGCTCGTTGAGAACGAGTTGTGTTCCATGTCCTCCTTGGCCGTCATCGGGTTTAAGGAACACTGGATATTCCGAAACTTCCTCCGGTTGCGCATATACTTTGGGAGTAAAAGAACTTTCTTTAAATTGTTCGTAAGCAAGTGATTTATATCGACATATTCGTGCCGTTTCAACGCTGGATGCGATAACCTTCGACTCCAGCCTGTCTTGGTTTTCCATCAAGAACAAAGTTACTGTATCGTGGGTCGGAATGATAAAATCAATGTGACTTTCTCGAAGGACCCGATTGAATTCGCTTATGAAGCACTCTTCGTGAATCGAAGGAAGCCCGCCGATATAATTGCTGTATACATAGCCGCCATGGTCTTCTACGCTTGAAGCACCGAACAATTCTACGCGCAACGAATATCTCAACGCAAAATTGATATCGATCGCAATCTGAGAGCCGCATGGAAAAACCAATACTCTATACGTAGGATGGAGTTTCATCATCATACCAGCTCGCATTCCTGCAATAACCCGCGAACATGCTCTTTCGAATTAAACATCAATACGTCGATGATCGAAAGGGCCGGGACAAATTCAACGTTATATTGGCGATATGATATCGGGTTTGTATGCAGAAAGTTCAACTGAATGCCTTTTTCTGCAAACACGGATTTGGAATACAGATGTTGACCTCCGATTGAATTGATATAATGAGTCCCGCCCGCCCGATGACAGAGGTCGATAATGCGTTCATATCCTTTAAGTTTGTTGTTTTCCACATAATCGGATGAGCGGCTGAACGTCAGGTGATCCATTTGCAAATATCGGCAAATCGATATTAAGGAGTTCATGATGAAGGACGCGACATTGTTGTCTGCCACAGCAAAGATCCGCTCGATCAGATCTTTCGTTTCAAGGAAATACGGCGCTTTTTTGTACGCATAGGCTAGAGATTTCATAAATTTCATTTTTTCCGATTCGAACAGCGGCGAGAAGATTTGGTCCGAAATATTCAGATGCGAGCCTTCTTGCTTTAAGCTAAACGTGAATAAATGGGCTGAATTGTTGATCAATATTCGATTTCGGTTAATCCATCCGCGATGAATGAATTGGACATCGTCATAAAATATAAAATGGTCGACACGATTCATTAACTGAAAATACCCGATATACGGAAAAAGATAAGGCTGCATGACCGCTATTTTCATACCGAAGCAAGCCCCTCGACAACCCGTCTGACGTCTGCGAACTCCATCTCTTCCCATAAAGGCAAGGTGATGACTCGACTGCAAATCTCATTCGTAACCGGCAAATCCGTATGAGGGTAATCTGCGAAAAGCTCTTGCTCGTGACAAGCAGGAGAAAAGTATTTTCCGGTATGAATCCCGAGGCTCTTCAGCTTGTCGATAACATCCTCATTGCTGATTCCTTGCGGACACAGAATAGACAATTGCTTTTTATCCTGGCCTTTTTGCATCATCCATCCATGTTGAAGCAGTCTCTTTTCCTCGAACAACATGTCGTACCATCCCAAGATTTCCTGGCGGCGATTTCGTTTTGCCGGGAAAGCATCCAATGTCGCTAAAGCCACGGCAGCCGTATATTCGGAGATTTTACCGTTAAGCCCCATAACGGTAGATTCCCTACTCCCTGCATATCCAAAATTGGATGCTTGCCTAATTTTTTTGATGAGTTCGACATTGCCGCTGTAGATTAACCCTCCTTCACCGACCCCGAACGATTTGGTGGCGTGGAAGCTAAATACACAGCAACCGGGGAAATCTATGCCGAAATGACCGGCTTCCCCGCTTGTTCCGAAGCTTGCTGCAGCATCAATGACAACAGTGCATTTGGATTGATGCAGCTTCGAATAGTAGGTTAAATCAAGATCGAAACCGAAAGCGGCGTAAGGAACAACAACGGCTGCTTCATCCCCTAAGGTATCAATGACATGGTCGAGCAATTGTTCATCCATACACCAATGATCCGGTTGAATATCTACAAAGTAAGGCTGCAGACCGCACCACATCGCCGCAAGTGGAGTAGCGGAGAAGGTGAAGCTCGGCATGATTGCATATTTGCCGCCTTGCTTCTTCATTTGCGCAATCGCCAGCATTAACCCGGTTGTAGCGTTGTTGACCGTCGTCACGGCTCCCGACCCATGAAAATATTCGTCTAAGATCCGGCTTTCCAAGCAGCTGTTGAGAGGGCCAAAATTGCTGTATACTCTAGAATGATCAATCCTATCCAGATACGAAGCATACGATTCTCGTTTCACCAAATTCGGCACCAGAAATGGTATCTTATTACGATTTCCGTCTGCCATGGGGACACATCTCCTTTTCGTTTATCGTGTCCTTACACGTTTTATCGTTTTTTTCCTGATCATCCCGATCTTCCTGCCCCTCGTGATCTTCCTTGCCTTCCCGATTCTCCTGCCCCTCGTGATCTTCCTTGCCTTCCCGATACTCCTTTCCCTCGTGATCTTCCTTATTTTCCCGACCCTCGTAATCTTTCTAACCTTTTTGCCCCGGGCAATCTTTATGAAAGCTCCTTTCTTTGCAATCATTTTTTTTCGTCTGGCGAACCTTCTCGTTATTCTGTTTCGCTTTCCGCGAGTTTCGCGCAACATACCTCTTGCCCGATTGATCACTTGATGGATATGATGCTGCTTTAGCAGTCGGCTTTGTTTCGCAGCGTGTGCCAATCGAATTACGGTTGGACATACATGATGAATAAAGCCTCGAAGTGCCCCGTAAAACTCTTTATTGTTTTGAAGAAACCCATCTTTGCGCGAAGCAATAAGGAGGTGAAACCAATCCAGAATTCCCGGTACAAGTACCTTTAACTTTTGCTGATTTTGTCCTTCGTGAAAGCGGATGTAGCTTAACGCTTCATGAATATAAACTCCCTTTCCTTTAGAAAGCAATGAAATCCACGAAGCAAGATCATTCAGGTAATAGTACTGTCGACCCTTATACATTCCGAAGCTTTCCATAAGAGCTGACTTCTTGAACAAAACACAGCTTGGTTCCCCGATCATGTTGGTGCACCGGCTCAGGACAAAGTCACCCATCTTCTTCCCATCCATGACCACGGTTTCGGTCGAAAAACGCCGTGCCTCGTTCAGAAAATCGCCCTTCTCATCAATGGGCTGCCTGTAGGAAGTAACCAGATTAACATCCCGATCCTGCATAAAATAAGCCATCATACGTTCAATCTTCTCGGCATGAAACAGATCATCATCGTGCAAATAGTTGATGTACTCACCTGAAGCTAACGCAAGGCATCGTTTCCAATTGCCGATATCCAGGTTTACTTCATTTTTATAATATTTCACATGAGGGTATTGGGCTGTATAGGGAGCAATTGCGACTTGTACATCAGCATTCGTGCTATCGTCGCAAATGATAATTTCAATATTGGGATAGGTTTGCTTTAATACACTTTGAAGGGCGAGTACCACATAGTGGGGCCTATTGTATGCCGGGATCAATACGCTAACCAAAGGCATTTCATTCGAAATATGGGATTGGTCTTTCTCCTGAAGCAGCCAACGATTAATCTCGATCAAGGTATCACCTTTGACGGGATGAATCCAATAATAGAATGGATGATTTTTGGCATATACTGCCTCCTCAATGTTGATATCGTTTCCTACACGGACAACTGATTCTCCTGAGCGATCTCTAGGATAATTGCGGCATCGCCCTCCACATGCCATCGCCAGCGTTGCCGGGTATACTTCCTCCAAAGCAAAAACGCGTGTATTGTCCATCATGCGCTCCGCTACTTTCCAGTCTACCGCCGAGAGCATCCTTTGAATAATTCCATGACGGTACACTTGAGTCGGATTAAAATATTGGATGAAGTACTTGGTTCTAAAAAAAGGCTTCCACAGATGCCATTCCCGCTCCATGGATTTGACCGTAATCTGTTTCCGGTGCTCCTTGATTTTGCTGAGTTTCATATCCCAGCCCATCACGTCATACCCGGCCATCGTTTGATCCAAGTACGACTCGAAACCATGCTTCACGAATAAAATATCAGAGTCTAAGCTGACCAAATACTCATATTCCGCATGCATTTCCTCCAACCATTTCATGATATCCCAAAAAAAACGAACTTGCTTTCCCCATCCGATGGAGCTTCGATAAGGACAAATGGGCACACCTAAGCTTCTGCCGAAATTGTCGTCCTTTCCCCCGTTATATAGCACGACGGCTGCATTCGGATTATAAAGACGGATATTGTCCAGTTGCGCCTTCACAACGTGTTCATCCTTATGGGCGAGCAGTGCAAAGATCACTCTTTTGCCTTGAAATGTTTGCATAACGATTCCTCTCTTCACCGATTGATCCTATTCAATCGATCTTTAGCCCCTCTTCAAGAGGGACACTTGGCTTCATCTTAGCTTTCCAAGCGAGAGCCGAATTTCCCTGATTCATAAATCATATGCATACGCGCCTTTGAGGGCATGGATACCTACCTAAGGGGCAGGCGCAGGCTCAAATAAAAAAAAGCGCACAGGCGAAAATGCCCGTACACCTGTACGCCGCACGCCTGAACGCTTTCTTCGAGGATGGCTCCCCTATATTTAAATAATCAAACTGCTGACCGCGATGCTTGTTCCGATATACACGAAGCATAACAGCACGCCCACCGCGATGTTGCCCTCCTTGAGCTGATCCGATAGCTTAATGCCCGGCGTCACCCAATCGAAGATCCAATACGCGGCAACAAGGCATACGTACCCGACCAAAAACCACAACGCCATGTGCAGAATTGACGTATTCGTATAAGCCGCTACGCCAAGCACGACCGCTGTCGACAGAAACTTGCCGCCCATAGCCAAACCGACGGCGGTATTGCCTTTCTTCAATTCATCAAGATCGTTGAACGGAGTCATCCAATTAAAGATGATCATGCCGATTAATTGCAGGACGATGATCACTACGATACTGACGAAAATATTTAAAACTATCACTCGGCCCACCCCCGGAACTTAGCCATCGCTAAATCGTAATTTTCGAAATCGTGCACTTCCTCGAGATGCGCTTTTACTTTTTTCTTGTCTTTGAACTGCTTGTAGCGCTCTTCGTTGATCGGCTGCTTGACCGTATGGCCCGACGGCAGCTTTACGACGGCAAATTCCCGCGTTTTGCCTTGATATTCCGTTTTGTATACGCCGATCAGATCAAGATCCGCGTTGACGCTCACTTTGACGTTGTCCATATCTTTTTCTGCGGCTTCCTTCGTCCGGTACGATTTGATCGGCATCCAGGACGAAAGCCGGACATCGTTTTTGTTGTTGGAATCGGTCGTCAGATCGGCCGTCATAAATTGCATGACCCATATTTTATCGCCGGTCGCGTAGTTGTCGTCGTTCGGCAGCAGCTGATTGTCCGGTTCCAGCGCCATGTCGCCGTCGATCAAATCGCCCACCGTCATCTCTTGGATTTTGTAATCCCAAGGAACGGTATGTTCATTCGCCGGAGCCGAGTCGTAACCGGAAGAATCATAGCTCGCATCATAAACGTCATACTCATTGCCCCCGATATTGCTAACGATCCCAATAAAAATGATGACAATAATCGCAACGACCACAAAACCGAAGATGCGCGACGTATCCCCGCCCTTGCGGCTAACGCTGTGACGGCGATTGCTGTCCAGCTGCCGGTTCCATTCCGATCTCCGATTTCGCTCTCCGTTCTTCTTCCAATCGTCGCTCATCGCTTGTTCACTCCTATCGCCACAAAATGACTGCTGTTGCCGGTAATGAGTCCCCCGGCGCGGCCCAGCAAGCCGCAGGGCTTGCCGTTAATAACGAACATGCCCGTCAGCAGCCGATAGTCTCCTGTATGCAACCGTACTTCGGCCATTTCCGCCCTCTTCTGAAAGACGCGGTTAAAAAACACGCTCGTATCGAACCCTTCTTCGTCTTGCGCGACGACATTTCCCGTCTCGTCGTAGATGAGCACCGAGCCGCCTTCGCGGCCGAACATCGATTTGGATACGTAGCTGTCGTCGAAAACCGGCTTGTTATACGTAGGCAGCATGTAGCGCTCGATGGCCTCGTGCTCCTCCGTGTCAAACAGGTCGGCCTCCAGTTCATGAAGCCCCCAAATGACGGCTTGCAGCCCTTTCGATTGCAGGATCACGGCGTGCAGCGAATTCGCAATTCTCACTTTGCCGGTTTCGATCGCATAAGCGAAAGCTTCGCCTCCGTCGTCGATGCCCATCCATTCCTTCGGGTACAAGGCGAATAAGCTCGGTATCGCTTCGCCGTTCGCATCCCGCAGTACCCCGTCGTCGACCCACAAATCGAGGCAATCGGCCATGCTGATCGGCAGTCCAGAATGCTTCGCCAGCATGTCGACCGTTCCGCTGTCTTCCACATGGCTGCCGTATCCGACACATGCCGCGTAAGCCGGCTTCTCCGCCGACCATGCGTCGCGAATGCATTCGGCCATCCCCGCATTCGGCGTCCAGACGCCGTATTGCGCGCACAGCCATGGCGTTGCGACCGAAGCTTCCACGTACCCGGTAGGCGTGTCCGCGTTCAGCTCCAGCAGCTTGATTGTACCGTCCCCTGCCACGGCGAAATCGAAGCGTGCATAGCGGCTCAGCTTGCCGAAACCGGCAAGCGGCAGTTGATCGAGGCCGTCCCAGAGCACCTCGGGGATCGATAATAAGGCATACAGCTCATGGCGTCCGGCGACGAACCTTGCGGCTTTGTCGAAGATCCCCCACAGTCGGGACGATGCTTCGAATAAAGCGTTATACGTCGTTTCGTCCATCGTGACAAGCTGATCGATCCAGTATTGTTCTTCTTCCATGTCCGCCCATGCAAAACCAAGCGCACGCAGCTCGGCGACGCGCCCTGCACGATCCGGATGCGGCATGCCGACGACTTCAAAAGCCATTATCCGCCGAAGCCTCCCCCGGAAGATCCTTTGGAGCTGGAGCTGAATCCGCTGGATTTGCCGCCGATGCCGCCCGGCGACGACGAAGTCGATTTATTGACCGGCGAACGGCGGGTGATCGTACCCGATCCGTCGGTCGTTTTTGGCCTTACGCTCGAACCAACGACGGATTTGTTCTGGAACGCCTCGGAGTCGAACTTTTTGCCTTGATAAGGTTGATTCGTCCTGGCGTCGTAAATGCCTCCGCGATTGTACCAGCCGTTCGACGAATACGTGCCGCTGTTGTTGAACAACAGGTGGTACAACAGCAGATCGTCCCATCCGAAGCCATTGTGATAGATGGTAGGCGCGCTGCCTCCGGAGCCGGAGCCGGTCGAACCGCCGCTTGACGCGGCTCCTTCGCCCGAGCTTCCGTCTTCCTTCTTATCCTCCGGTATCGGGATGTTCCAGTCCATATTCGCATCGAAATATTGCTTGACCTCTTCGCTGGACCATTCTACGAGTTTTGCCTCGCCCGTGTCCGTCGCCGTCGTTTCCCCCGATACGGTCGGCATCAGGAACAAATTCGCCATCAGCGCAAGCCCGAGCGAAGTCGACAGCACCTTGAGCGGTTTGCCCTTATACAGCAGCTGAACCGGCTTCGTCACGTCGAGTTTAGCTTTTGGCTCATCTTCGCTAATTTTATGCTCCTCGTTCATTGTTGTTCTCCTTTCCTTACGCAAGTTGCCCCGCGATTGTTACGGTTTATCCGCCGATACGACCAGCAGCTCGAACACGCCTCGATTGACGTTTAATCGCCCTTCCAGCATTTCATACTCGGCGTCGTTCACCGTAAGATAGTTCGCATGATTCAGCAGTGCAACCATATCCACCGTCCATTCCCGCTCGTCGATCGTGACCAGTTCCCCGTTTTTTTGTTTTTCCAAAATAACGACTTTTGTGCTCATTTCGGTCTCCTCCATCTTCTCGTGAATGATCTCTATTACGGAATGCCGCCATGCAAAGTTTCACCGGATTGCCCGCAGGAAAGACAAAAATCGCCGCAGGCCGATTCGCTGCAACGATTTCCGCTGTTTCGGATCAGGCGCCGCGCATCAAATCCCGCAGCATCCGCCAGTTGATCAGCTTAATGTTCTCCTCCCGAAGCACCCGCTTGATGTCGGCGTCGCGGAACAGCTCGTACTCCATTTGCCGTTTCGCATGATGGGGCATAATTGCTTTCAGCTCATCCGTATCGTAGAAAGGATGGATGATCATTTCCGTCACGCCCGGCTGCATCGTTCTTAGTTTATGCTCCATCTTCTGTTTTACGACCGGATACGTTTCGCCTTCCTCCAGCTGGAACGACAAGCCGTCCAAATAATCGATCAGAACGACGCCGCGGCGGTCCGCCGATTGCACGCGCGCGGCATGCATCGCCTTAAGCGGGTCCGGCATGGCGCTCCATTGCGTCCCCAGATATCGTGGAAAGCGATACGGCAGCCCAAACTCCTCGCAAATATCGAACGTCTCCTCCACGAAATCCCGTCCGCTTGCAATCCCGTACAAGCTGCCCATATGGTTGTCGAGGTGGGTCGGATCGATGCCCATGGCGATGCCGCGTTCCACCTGAGCTCGGATTTCCGCTTTCACCTGCGATGACTCCGCCTGCTTCTCGAATTCCAGTGAGCTTTGCGGAAAATATCCGAGCGCCGTCACAAGGCTGTCGCTTGCGCCGTTCTGCGCGACCGGCCCCCATTTGAACGTCTCCCACTCGCTTGTGAACGTCAGATGGATACCTACGTCGAACGCAGGATTGCCCGCGGCGATCCGTGCGGCCGCAAGCGACCATGGACAAGGCACCATCACGGTCGCCGACGAAATAACGCCTTCCCCGAGCAAGTCTCGGATGGCGATGTTGCCGCTGTGGCACATGCCAAAATCGTCCGCATTCACGATCAGCAATCGGTCCTGCGAGGAATATCCTAATTTTTCGACCAACACGGAAAACGCCTCCTTATCTTTATCCTTTGCCGAGCCGCCTAACGATCGAATTCTTGCTGTCTATACGATTGTACCATGGCGAGGCGGAGAGATATACCCTGCAGTTCATCGAAAAATTGCCTTTGACGCAGTTAAAAAGGAGAAGGAGCAAGCCGCAGCCTGCTCCCCCTCGAA
The DNA here is from genome assembly GCF_056120465.1 of Paenibacillus sp. sgz302148. NCBI lineage: Bacteria > Bacillati > Bacillota > Bacilli > Caryophanales > Paenibacillaceae > Paenibacillus > Paenibacillus sp. sgz302148. The sequence goes on along the minus strand of NZ_JBVYOJ010000028.1, from coordinate 30,603 downwards.
CGGTTTTATTACCGACCATACGATCCTATTCAACCAAACCCGTTCTTTCCACACTCTCCACAAAATAACGCTGCGCGAATGAATAAATAAGCAGCGGCGGCAATATCGTCAAGAAGCTTGCGGCCATCTTGATCGGCTCTGCCAAATATTGCGGCAGTCCCGCCGATTGGATCAAGCTGTCAAGCGACTGCCCGAGACGCGACATCTGGACGGCCAGCGGCACATCCTCCGAGGTTCCGAGGAACATGCGCGGCATATACGTATCGTTCCATGTCCATACGAACGAGAACAAGAAGACGACGATGATCGCCGGTTTGGCAAGCGGAAACATCACCTTGAGGTAAAACTTGAGCGCGCTGGCGCCGTCGATTCGGGCCGCTTCCTCCAGCTCCCGCGGCTGCGTCATGAAGAACTGCCGGTAAATGATCACGAACAGCGACCCCTTCACCCCGAATCCGAACAATGCGGGGATGATCAGCGATACGAGCGAGTGATCCAAGCCGATCGATCGATAGGCAATAATCGATGGCAGGACGACGACCTGCGGCGGAATAATAAAAGCAAGCAGCAGCAGGAAAAACGCGGTCCGCTTGAACGGAAATTCAAGCCTCGCGAACGCATATCCGGCAAAACCGCAGGATAGACAGTGAAATACGGCGACGGACAAAGCGACGACGATGCTGATGATGACCGATTTGTCGTATTTCAATACTTCCCACGCCGAATTCAGATGTCCCCAGTAGAGCGTCGACGGAATCCAGGTTACCGTCGGATCGATGATATCCTTTGCGTTCATGACCATCTTGACGATCATCTTCAAAACCGGCTGGATGTAAATATAAGAGGTCGTCAAAAATACGGCGTACAGAAACAGCTTGAAGATCAGACCGTTGTTGACCTCCCGGCCTAATAACGCGTAACGGACATGCCTCGTTTTGTTCTTTAAGCCCCATTTGCGTCCGAGCCCTTGCCTTTGCAGCCATTTGCCCTTGACGGCATTCAATTTCGTTAACATGGTTCGCCTCCCTTATCGCCGCGCGCCGGAACGGTTCCGACTTATCTTGAAATAGAACAGAACGACGATAGACAAGAACAATAGGACAATCATAAAATAAATCCAGACCAAAGCGCTGTTGTAGCCGTACGATCCTTGCCCGTTGCCGATCAAATCCATAATCGGATTAAACGGATACGTAAATAGGTCGACGACGGTGTAAATCAAATTGAGCAGAATAAACGGGGACATCGCGGGCAGCGTAATTTTCCAAAATACTTCCCAAGGCGAAGCGCCGTCGATTCGTGCCGACTCGTAGGCTGATGCCGATATCGTCTGCCGTCCGGCGAGGAAGATCAATATTTGCACGCCAGAAAACCATAACACGAGAACAAATCGGTTCAGCACCTGCTTGATCGGATTCGTCCACGAGCTGTCGCCGAGAAATTTGTCCAGGTAACTCGCGAGCTCATAGCGTTCGAGAAATCCAAGGCTGCCTTGGCCTTGATTGACGAATTCCGTCAATACGTAACCCGTCGAGAAAATAACCGGCAGGAAAAATATCGCCCGGAACAACATCCGCCCGCGCAGCTTCTGATTCAGCAAAATCGCGATCAGCAGCGAGAATACGAGGATGACCGGGATCATCACGACCGCTTCCTGGAAAAAAGGGATGATATTGTCGTACAAAGCCGAGCTTTCGAACAATATCGATTTAAAATATTTGAGCCCGACATAGTCGTATTTCATTTTGTTCGGCAGCACTTTGACATTGTGAAAGCTCATGTACAAGGAAAAAACAAGCGGAAATCCTAGAAACGCCACAAATCCAAGAAACCACGGCAGGATGAACACCGTGCCTTCCACCTTGCGCATCGTTTTTCTCGAAAATCTCGGTTTATGCTTCATCCTACTCCCCTCCCCATGCGGTAAAATCGTTCGCCTTCACGGAAATTCCGTTGCCGGAATAAGGGGTTTCGTTATAGTTCACGACGATGTGCCTGCCATTCGAGTAGGTTGTTTCAAATACGCCGTCCGCCAGCCTGCTATGCCCGGTGATGAACTTGTCGCGGAGGCCGCCTAACGCTTCGTTGTACCGCTGATAAAGCGAAACCATCTCTTGCGTCCAGTCTTTGTAATTCGTGCTGTAGAACGTGAATAGCGATCTTGACTTCATCAGCTTCTGCGACTGCGCATACGTGATGAGAAACGAAGGCTCGGCGCCGTATTCGATGCCTTTGAGATAACTGTTCACATAATCCCCGCTCAGGTTGGCGTACTGGTGCGAATACGATACAAGTCCGTGCACCGCGATTTGCGCGAACGGAACGATCCGGTCGACGAACATATCGTAGGAATAGTCGCTGTACATTCCGTCCAAATGGTTGGCGTACCGCGCAGCATACAGATTGCCCTCTCTCACTTGCACCCCGCCAAGCGCTTCCTTCGTACGCTGCATGATTCGCTCTTGGATTTGCCTCGATTCCGGACGCTGGATCGCATAATTTTCGTTATAATCCGAGTTCAAAAAATTGCCGATCGCCCCGCCGTACAAATAACCGTCCACGTTCAAATTTCGGGCGTCCTCCAAATCGTCGCCGATCACTTTCTCCATAAACTTCGGACTGACGAACGTCACGTCCATCACCTTGTTGGAATAATCGATGATGGCGTCGCTTAAATCGCGCATGCCGTCCCTGCTCTTGCGGAAGCCGTCTCCGCCCGTATTATTGAAGGAATAGGAAGAGGCTTCGAGATAGACGGGAAATCCTTTGGAGTGGGCGTAGTCAACAAACGTCCGCATGCTTTCATTGCCGCCGAGGCCGCCGGCTACCGGGAAATGACCGCCGTATTCGCTATACCCGCCCTTCTGCCAGCCGTAATACGCGATCGACATCCGCTCCACGCCAAGACTGCTGAGCTCCCTAACGATCTCCTTCGCTTGATCCGTTGTCGTTAACGGCAAATAAGAATCCCACAAAAACCCTTTCTCCGTATCCGCGCCAAGCAAATTCAAGTGCAGCGGGACTTGCCGCTTGCCGTCCTGCAGCGGCTTCACGCCGCCTTCGTTCATCAGGTACGTCCGATAACGCGCGGCCATTTCCACGTAATCGGGATTGTTTCCGCTAAGGAAATAATATCGCGTCGCCCGGTCTCCCCCGATTCGTTCGGCATTGTACGTGTAGAAACCGTTGTTTCTTCGCGTATCCGTCGGCTGGAAAAATTTGAACCGGAACCGGTGCTCCGTCGTGACCCAATTGTAAGGGCTGAACGATTTGGACGGAACCGCGAATACACTGGCATACTCCGCCCCTTCCTGGATGACGCCGAGAACGGCTTGATTGCCCGATTTGATGCCGAATACCGGCATCTTGACCGGCTGCCTGCTGGAGAGGCTGGAGTTGAAGCTGTACGCCCAATCTTCGCCGTAAATTCGTTCGTAATAAAAGTTGATCATGTCCGGCTGATCTTTTTTGAAGTCGATCAAGGCGCCGGGACCGTCCGGGATGAGAAGGAAGCCGTCCTCGCGGTCCGACGTCTCCGATCCTAGAAACGGAAACAGCCGGATCGAAACAAGCCTCGCCATCGGATCTTTTGTATCCTTGGACTTTTGCTCCGACATATTCTTTTCGTCGATCAGACCGTCCTGCATGATCCGGGTTTCCACGTAATCGTCCTTTAACCGGACTTGTACCGGAATGACAAAGCCAAGCGCGGGAAGCTCGTAAACGATGCGAAACCCGTCCTCCGTCTTCTCGAAAGACTTGACTTTGCCGGACTGGGCCATATAGTTCGTTTCGATTTCCAGATCCTTGCGGACATTGAATTCGACATAACGCAGCATGAACGGTGACTGCAAATGGAGCTTCCATGCATCGGTGTTCTGCTCATCGCTCCATCCTTCGGGATTCGGGAACGATCTCCAGATCGACCCGGTCTTCTTATCCGTCACGATAAAATGGCCGGTTTTCCTATCTGCTTTCAGCGTTAGCTTATCGGTATCCGCCATAGTCTGGAATGTGTTTTCATCAGGCAGCGGCGATGAAGCTTTGCCCGCTTTGGCATCCTGTTTCGCCGTTTGGCCGGACTGTTGCTCCAGCTCTCCGGCTTCTCCGCCATTCGAAGTCTGCTCCTGCGCTTGCTGTCCGGTTTGTTCGGCTGTTGACGGCGGCTCCTGCCGTTCCGTAGACGATGTCGCTTCGGTACCCGCCGCTTTCGTCGATTTATCGCTTCCAGCCTGCTCCATCCCGCCGCTTTCGTTGGCGGATTCCGCGGACGGCGCCGCCACGGCAATGATCGCCGCCGATACGAGCAGCACGGCCACGAGCGCCGCGAGGATCAGCGAGCGGTTGGCGAGCTTGATTTTCATCACATCGTCACCTCCTGATAAATCGTAAACGTAAAGTTCGTCAGCTCCGAGGCTAGGCCGAAGAAGATGAAGATCAGCACCCATAGGACGATCATCGCAAATGCGGTCAGAAGTACGTTTACGATCGTTTCGCCGAAGCTGTAGTTTTGCAGCGATTGGATGTTCCAGAAGAACAGCAGTCCGCTCCAGATCGCCATGCCCGTTTCAAGTGCGTGATAGATCGACGCCTCGCTCATCGTCATGACGTTGGACAACAGTGCCAGCGGCAATCCTAGCATCGCCACCGGAACAAGCGCGTACGAGCTGCCGACGAAGACGTCCTTGAAGCGGGCTTCCCCTTGATAGATCGCCCCGATCAAATAGTTGCAGACGACCCAGGACAGCCAAGTTACGGCGAATATCGTCAGTATCGAAGTACTGCTCTGATCTGCAATCGGAATCGGGTTGAACGTAAAGCTCGTATAATACGTCTTAACGAGCAGCATGACAACGACGGTCAACAGTAAAATCATCGCGCTTATATATCCGCCCCGGTTTAAAAACCGCAAGTCGCTGAACCCTTCGAGCGGGTGTTTTAAAATGAACAGCGCGTGCTTCAGCTGACGGATCAGCTGGAAATCTTTCCACTTCTTTATCCGCAATACTTTGCCGAAGCCGATCGTTAGCCGCAGCTTTCGCTTGAGCCAAGACCAGATCATCACGGCGGCCGCTATGCCGACGACGATGTTCGCGAGCAGCGGAAAATTCCGTTGAAACCATTGCAGCCGAATTTGCCAATAGGCATTGGAGTAGCCTGCAGAATCGCCGGCAAGTTCGTAAAGCTCCTTCGCCCGTTCGAAATCCCCTTTATAGAACGCCGCTTGCGCAAGTCCTTTGTACGCCGGCGAATATAGCGCGTTCAGCTTGACGACCTGGTTCCAGTAGCTTTCGCTTTCCGCGTATTTGCCCTGCTGCGTCAGCGAATATGCATGGTGAACGGCGGTGCCGAACTCGGTCGGCTTGAACACCTGGATCACATTCAGCGCGTCGTCCAGGATGAACAATTCGTTTTTGGAATTGGTGGCGACCGCTACAGGACTCTGGTTGATGCCGACCTGCGGCGTGCCGACCGCGACCGGCCCGGTCCAATAAAACAGCAGATTGCCGGAGGAATCGTACTGCAGGACGATGTTGTTGGTTTTGTCGATGACCGTCAGGTTGCCGTCCCGGTCCACCGTAATATCCGACAGCACGCGTTCGGACGACGAGGACGAAGAATTCGGGGTTTTGGCTCCGAACGACAAGTTCTTCCACATGTTGTCTCCGCGGATGTTCAGCTTTTTGACCTGCTCCGACGATGAACCCGATACGGAATACATGAATCCTTCCGAATCCAGGTCGATGCTGCGAATCGTCGATGGCAGCAGTCGGACTTGCCGGCTCCGCTGCTCTTTCGTATAAAAAGCGGCGCGGATTTTATCCATCCAGCTCGTTTCTGTGGCATTCGTCCCGAAAAAACCGTAAAAATCGCCGTTCGGGTCGAGCTGCACGATCCCTTGATAGCTTCCGTTCGATACGACGTACAAGAAGCCGCGTCGGTCGACGACCATATTGGTCGGTTCATAAATAAAGCTTTCGTTAATAAACCTCGACTCGGGCCGCGTAAACTGCTGCACCAGCTTGCCGTCCTTGTTCAGCCGGACAATCCGCTTGTTCCCCGTATCCGCGATATAGATGTCGCCTTTCGCTGTGACAAAAATGCCCTGCGGCTGGTTCAGCGGGCTGTCCGGTATCGTCAACACGCGGATCACTTCGCCTTGAGCTGAAAAATGGACGATCCGGTTATTGTCCGTGTCCGAAATATAAATTTCGTCTTTGGAATCAATGTAAACGTCCTGCGGCCTCTTGAGCGGCGAATACGTCTTTTCTCCCTTTTCGTTCGTCACGTAGATGTCTCTCGCGATGACCCGGGATGGCGCGTAGGCCGGCTGCGTATAAATCGTCCGGCCGTAACTGTCCTTGGTAAAGGTCGAATAAGGAACCTCGGCCGCCGCGGACAGCGGGAAAACCGCAAGCGCCATCAAGCAAACGAGCGCGAGGACGATTGTGGATTGAATTCGGTTTACGTGCATCGTTTCGCTCTCCTTTGATTACTTGATGCCGGAATGCGCCATCGTGGCGATGAATTTGCGCTGGTTCACCAGAAAGATGATCAATGATGGAATAAACATGACAAGCGCGCCCGCGGCTGCCGCTCCTTGTCTTGCAACGGAATTCGCCAGATTGGATGTCAGGGTGCCCATATAGAACGGCAGTGTCTTCATCGCGTCGTCCTGCATAAACAGCGTCGACGTCTCGGCATTGCCCCAAGCCGTCTGGAACGCAATGATCGTAATCGTCGCCATCGCCGGCGTAACGAGCGGCAGCACAACGCGCAGAAAGATGCGAATTTCCGAGGCGCCGTCGATTTTCGCCGCTTCCATAAGTTCGCTCGGCACCTGATCCATGAACTGCTTCATCAGAAAGACGCCGACCGGCAATGCGATCATCGGCAGCACATGGCCGAGATACGTATTCATGATCCCGAGGCTTTGCACGACGACGTAACGCGGAATCGCGATCACTTCGGTTGCGAACAACAGCGACACCATAATCGCGCCGAAAAAAATTTTGTCGCCGGGAAATTTATGCTTTGACAGCGGGTACGCGCAGAGCGAGCCCGTAAACACCATACCGGCCGTCGCAAGCGCCGTCACGATGACGCTGTTGAAGATGTAGCGCGTCACCGGGATAAACGTGCTTTGCGTCAGCGACAGCAAATCGGTGAAATTTTGAATCGTCGGCTCCCGGACGATAAACGTCGGCGGGAACAGAAGCAGCTCATGCAGCGGCTTAAACGCGTGATTGAACATGTAGACGAGTGGCAGCAGCATGAATATCGCCAGCAGCGTAAGCCCGATCAGCAGAATGACCTGCGTCCTGTCGATCTGCCGCACAGAGGCAAAGCTATCCTCGAGACGATAAACGATTCTTCGGCCGAACGTAGTTTTGTTCGAGCTCATAGCTCATCCTCCTTCGGGGCGAACAACGTTCGGAGCAGCTTGTTCAGCAGCAGCATGATGATAAGCAGCACAATGGAGATGGCGCTCGCATACCCAAGCTCGAATCGGATGAATCCGTAGTCGTCGATATGGCTGATCATGAGCTGCCCGGCGTAATCCGGGGTTGGATTTCCGGCCATGGCCGTTCCGACTCCGCCCGATTTGAGCGTATTCACGATGGAAATAACGGCGGCGAACAGCATTTGCGGCTTCATCGACGGGATCGTAAGATACCAGATTTCCTGTAATCGGCTCGAGATGCCATCGATTTTGCCTGCTTCATATAGCTGCTTGTCGACATTGAGAATGCCGGCGAGCAAAGCGAGAAAGCCGATGCCCATGCTGCCCCAGATGGAAACGAGAATCATGATGTTGAGCAAATAATCTTTGTCCGCCAGAAACTGGATCGGTTTTTCAATAACGCCGAATTTCAACAGGAAGCTGTTGATGTAGCCGGTTCGGTCGCCGGTAAAAGCAACCTGCCAGACGACGGCGATCGCCACGCCGCCCGTAAGCGACGGGGCGTACATAGCCAAGGCGTACCACGTCCGCAGCACCCCCGGCAGCTGGGCGATGAACCAGGCAAGCAGGAAAGCGCACGCATAGCCAATCGGTCCGACGAACAAAGCGAACTTGAACGAATTCGGCAATACGTACTGCAGGAAAACGATGTCCTGGGAAAATAAATTTTGAAAGTTCAGCCAACCGACCCAGCTCGGAAATTCAATCGCGTTAAAATAAGTAAAGCTAAGCGCGACTCCCGCCACGATCGGCACAACGATAAAAATGATGAACGCGGCGAAAAACGGCGCGATGAACAAATACGACAGCCGCTGCTTCCACATATCGGCCCATAGCTGCCGGAGCTTGACGGCTGTACCGCGCTTCGCGGCCGGCGAAACGCCGATACGTTCCGGCTGTCGCCGCATTTCCGCCTGAACATTACTTGACATAGGGATCCGCCCCTTTCCACGGCTCCGCCATTTGCGGCAGATCGAGCGTCTTCAGCACGCTGCCGTCCTCGCTCTTGATATGAAATTCGCGCTGCTTCCGGATCAGCTCCCGATTAATTTCCCGTTCGGCTTTCTCAAGCGAAATTCGCGGCGTTTCGCCGTCGATAACCGCGCGGTTCCAGGCAAATCCAAGCTCACGGCCGGACATGTATCCCCCGGGGACGTTCGGAAACTCCCTCATCCATTTCCACTGCTCCATAAATACGTGCAAATCTTCCTGTTTCCATGGCATGTTCGCGAACGCTTTCGCGCTCGAGGAATTCCAGCGGAACGTCTCGCCGCTGTACTGCTCCAAATTGAGGCCGAACTCCGTTTGCGTTTCGTCCGACAAGTACCACTGCAGAAACTGCCATGCCAGATCGCGTTTTTGATCCGACGATCCTTTGAACATCATGGAGCTCACCGATTGCGATCCCCCGATCCACCTAGCGATGCTGCCGTCCTTCTGAACCGTTCCGGGTACCGGGGCGATGGCCCAATCCTCCATAATTTCCGGCGCGGCGACGAGCAGCTGCATGTATTGGTTGAAGTCGGAAATGCCGATCGGAATCGTCCCTTTTCGGAATTGGTTATAAAAGCTTTGCACCTGCTGCTCCAAACCGTGTTTGTTGAACAAATCGGTCCAACGTTTGAAGGCATCGAACGCTTCCGGCTCGTTAATCGCGGTCGATAATCCGTCGGACGTATACAGCTCCGCCCCGTTCTGCATAAACAAATACGAATAATCGCCCGGTTCCACGTAGAAGTTGTATTCGTTCTGAAGCAACGTCGGCAGCATGTCGTACACGTCGTCCCACGTATTCGGAACCGACAAGCCCAGCTGCTTCAAAATATCTTTGCGGTAAAACAATACTTTGAAGTTCATCGTTTCCGGCACGGCGTAATAACCGCCTTCGTAATAATAGGGCGTAAGCGTCCCCGGGCTGTACCGCTTCAGCAGATCGTCAGCACCGGGCAGCTTCGTCAAGTCGTATGCCGCGTGTCGGACCGCCAGCTCGAAAGGCATGCCACTCGGTACGCCAAGCGCGACGTCGGGGATGATGCCCGCCGCATTGCCTAGAATGAGCAATTCCGATGATTGAACGAGATTGATTCGTACTTTAACGCCGTATTTCGGCGTGAATTGCTCATCGGCGAGCTGCTGCAGCTCATTGACATAGTCTCTGCCCCAGAACATCCAGACGTTGATTTCGTCGTTCTTCTGTTTGCTGATCGAATTGCGGGCGTCGAAGGAATACAGCAGCGACGACAGCATCCCTTTCAATTTCTCCCACCACTTCGCCGTCATTCTCGGAAATTCGCCGCCCGCGGGTACAACCGCGATTCGGTCCAGCTCCAGCGGGCTATCCATCAAATCTTTGCGCTGATTGATCAATTTCTCCTGAAGCGTGCCGATCGTCAGCTGACTGGCCGGTATTTCGTTCGGATCGTCCAGCAAATCCTCGATATCTTTGGCGCTGGACAGAAACGACTGCGAGATGGAATCGGCTTTGCCGTTGATGCCGATCATCCGGTCCGACAGCTGATTCAGCTGCGACGCGAGCGTTCGGAGTCGATCCGTAATGCCGGGGATGTCGTTTTCGACGTCCCAAACGCGGTAACGATCCTCGCGGTTGCCGGTCGCCGTCCGCAAGTCCGATGAAATGGCTTTGAACTCGTCCAGCATCCCCTCGATTTGCACGAGCAGCGGCATATAACGTTCATAATTCGCTTCCATGCGAAGCGAATGGCGTCCTTTGGCGAGATAGAACTCGTATGGATTGCCCTCCGCATCCTGCAAGGTGACGCCTTGCCATCCCGAGCTGTATGGAAACGGGTAATTCAGCATTTCTTGAAAAGGTACTTTGCCGTCGATGGATATCGTTCGGAATACCGTCAGATTGGACCGGAAATTCTGATTGGCCCGCATGCCGAGCTTGTACAAGCCGTCTTCCGGTATGTCGATTTCCCAAGTAACGGCCTGGCCGCCCTTATACCAGCTCCAACCTCCTGCCGTATTGAAGCGGATGGCATTCAGCGATTCCGGCGTCGTCATCGGATCCCGGTTGTATTGAACCTGAATGGATGAAGCGTTCTTCGAGCTGAATTGCTCGGCTTCGATTTCAACGACCGATTCGTTATTTCGAACGGCCGAGGCAGGCATGCCGGCATGGAATTCTTGATAAGTAGGAATCCGCTCCTTCGGCTTTAGCGTAATCGCTGCCAGCGCCACCGGCTGGAGCATCGATTCCAGGCGAATCGTATTTTTCCCTTGCTTCAAATGCCACAGCAGAGGCTCGGCATACGCTCCGTTCGTGTCCCGCAGCGGCCCTGTGCCCCATGTACTCGTTTCTTCGATCAATGACCGCATCTGATTGCCTTCGTCATCGAATTTGATCGGCTGGCGGTCGCGGAAGGTTCGTTCCAGCGTCATCGAACGTGCTTCAACGAACGGATAAGATCCGTTGATTTCAACGGCCAATACAATGCGCTGCAAGCCTCCGCTCTTTTCGGCAACGATGGGATCGTACGTCGCATGAAGCTCATACAATCCTTCTTGCGGGACGTCAACCTCGTATTCGACCCATCCGCCGGATCGGCCCAACATTAGCGCGCCGTCCTGCCCTTTGTAGGAGCCGGCTTCCGCCAGGTCCGATTTGCTCAGCCACCGGTCGGCCTTGATTTCGACCGCAGCTTGGGCCGGCGGGATTCCATCCTTGTCCCATTGACCGCGCAGCTCCTCATAGAAAGGCTCCGATCCGCCCGGCGACAAGCGAGACCGCAATCCGCCGCCTCCCGTTTCGTTTGCGGCAGGAGACGGTTGTTCGCTCGCATAAGCCGTTGAATTCCCTTTCGGAGGGTAAGGAGTGCCGATCATCGTCACCGACAGGATGACGATGGCGATGAGTCCGCATATCGTTTTTGCTTTTCGGCTTGCCATCACTTTACCTCCAGTCAATCCGTCAACAGTTTTTCCGTTTCTTTATGGTAGAACAGCGCTTTCTCCATATCGAGCGCCACTGTAACTTTCATGCCGTCATTGAAATGGTAACGAGGGTGTGCACGAGCCACGAATAAGCTTTCCATTCCGATATTGAGATGATAATACCGGTCGGAGCCGACGAATTCGTCGAATTCAAGCACGCCGGGGATTTGGGAGTTCATCGGATTATCGAGTTCGATCTCCTCAAAGCTCATATGCTCCGGACGAATGCCCAAAATTACGGTTTTATCGATCAATTGCTGATCCTTCAACTGACTCGTTTGTTTGCCTGTCAGCTTCAGCGAAAATCGGTTCGTATGAAACTCGAGACCTTCTTTGCCCGGCAGCAGCTTTCCGGAAATAAAATTCATCGGCGGGTTGCCGATAAAATTGGCGACAAAAATGTTGTTCGGCCGATTGTACACCCTCTCCGGCGTATCCACCTGCTGGATGACGCCCCGGTTCATGACGACGACCCGATCCCCCATCGTCATCGCTTCGATCTGATCATGCGTCACGTAGATGGACGTGACTCCCATCTTGCGGTGCAGGCTGATGATTTCGGTCCGCATCTGAACGCGCAAACGTGCATCCAGGTTGGAGAGCGGTTCGTCATACAAGAAGGCTTGCGGCGTACGGACGATGGCCCTGCCTAAGGCGACGCGCTGCCGCTGGCCGCCGGACAGCTCCCGAGGCTTGCGGTCCAGGAAATTTTCAATTTCGAGCACGCGCGCGGCCCGTTTCACGGCCAAGTCGATTTCATGTTTCGGCTGTTTGCGCAGCCGCAGCCCAAACGCGATATTTTCGTAAACGCTCAAATTCGGATACAAGGCGTAATTCTGGAATACCATCGAAATATCCCGGTCCTTCGGCGAAAAATCGTTGACGACCGTGTCGCCGATATAAATTTCGCCCTCGGAAATGTCCTCAAGCCCGGCCAACATCCGCAAGGTCGTCGATTTGCCGCACCCGGACGGCCCTACAAAGACGAGAAACTCCCCGTCCTCGACCTGCAGATTAAAATCGTTAACGGCCAAATCCTTGTATTTGCCGTATCGTTTATATACATGGTTGAACAATATTTGGGCCAACGAATAATCTTCCTTTCGCGCCGCACAAGGGAGGAGCGCGCTCCTCCCCGCCGGTCGGTTATTCGTGCTTCTAAATCTTAGTTGGATGCTGCAGCTTGCGCTTCCTTGATTTTCGCTTCGGATTCTTCCTTCAGCTTCCGCAGATGCGTGGCGACGTCCATGTCCGATTCGGCGAACTTCGCCAAGCTGCCGCCGATATCGACGTATTGATCCCAGGAGCTGAATCGGTTTTTCGGCGTTACCGGCCAAACTTTAAAGAAAGCGCCTCTGTTTTTGTCGGCATAGGCTTCGACGTTCGTCCCGTACATTTTGCGAATGTCGGGATTCGATACGGCAGGACCCGACGCCATATCCTTCAAAATGTTAGTTTGGTTCTCGTCGGACATGTATTCGGCAATCACTTGGAACGCTTCGTTCTTATGCTTGCTGAACTTCGTGATGATCATCGGCGAAGTCCCGACGATCGGTCCGGCCGTAGGCGCATCCGCCCATACCGGAACCGGCGCGATGTCCATGTTTTTCTTGAACTCTTTGTCGCCCCAGTTGTCCCCGAGCAAGCCGTTCCACCACACCGTCATCGCCGCTTGTTTTTGGGGGAACAACAGCTTGCCGTTCGTGTGCTCGCCGACGATGCCCGGAATGCTGTAAAACTTCTTCATCCATTCAAAATATTTGGCGAACCCCGGATCTTTCGTAATGAGAACTTCGCCGGTGTCCGGGTCGGTTTTATTCAAGCCCATTTCGTTCAGCGGAACCGTAGCGTCGGCATCCTTCGAGCCATAGCCGAACTCCAGCCCGACATATTTTTTGCCGTCGCGCTCAGCCGTCATTTTTGCGGCTAACGTCAATAGATCTTCCCACGTCATGCTTTTTTCGGGATCCGGATAAGGAACGCCGAACATGTCGAAGATTTCCTTATTGTAGAAAAGCAGTTGCCCGCCTTGCCCGTCGGGGAATCCCATCAAGCGGCCTTCCGCGTCTTGCGCGCGAAGATAGGCGACAAGGGAAGGATCCAGCTTCGCTTCGTCGAAATTGTTCGTTTTCATCAGATCATCAAGCGGCTCGGGCAGATCCAGATCGAAAAACGGCTTAAAACCGTGGTTGCCGATGATGATGTCCGGCTCGGCGCCGGTCGCGAACAATTCCTGCAAGCCTTCGTTGGTCGATCCGTTGACTTGGATGAACTTCGCCGTGATGTTCTTCTCTTTCAATTTGTCGTTTATTAATTTGAACCGGGAATTAAACTGCTCTTCGCCCCAAGGATAGGCTACGGTGACCGTTACCGGCTCGGAAGGAGGCGCTGGTTTTTGCTCCTCCGGCTTCTTGTCGTCCGTACCGGTCTCTTTGTCGGTCGTCGTTTTGCCGGTTTGTTTCTCTCCGGACGTTTCGTTTTTCGCATCTCCGCCGGAACATGCACTCGCGATGAAGGTCAGAACCAGGATAAGTGCGATAAGTACCATCTTGCTTCTCGTAAAACGATTCATTGGACATCCCCCTTATTTCGTATAAAATTCAATTTTGGCCACGTTGCCGTGGCTTCCGCCCGTCCCGACATCGCCGGTGCTCCTCAGTTCCGGCATGACGGCCGAATCGGGATTTACGGTAACGCTTGGCGTTGATGCCGGGTCAAACCTATTGACAGCTTCCACCGTCAACCTTTCATCTGGGCCTTCCGCGACGACGGCGGCAACCTGCCAAATGCGGTTTCCCCCAATTTGGAACATGTGCAATTCCCCCTTTTCGTCAATGTTCATTGCATGAAAACGGAAAACACAATAGGTAAGCGCTTACTTCATCAAGCATAACAAAGATCGTGTGAATACGACGTGAGATTCCTGTGAATTTGGTGTGAAGACAAACAAACACCCATTCAGCGAGGCTCCCGCAGATTAGGTGTTTTAGGATTCGATCATATTGTGATTCGATTCTATTGTGATTCGCTTCGGCGGTTATCCGCTATCGCAACTCTTCGGCTCGCCTGGAACCCGTCACCGGGAACCTGGATCCCGGTTCGGTTGTTACTTCCGGCTCCCGCATCCTGCATAACAGTCCCATAAGAGCCAGCTGGATGCCTGTGATGACATAAGCATAGACGAGTAACGCAGCGATTACGGCTGCAGGACTCCATAGATGGTGCAGCATCAGACTCGTTCCGCCCGAAACGACATAAAGAACGCCCACGGCAATAGCCGTCTTCGACCAGGAGCCGTTCCCGTTCCAATACGAACGGCTGCGGCCCAGCACTTGATCCCAGGATAGCCGGTCAACGACCATCGTGAACTCCAAATAAATCCAAACGATGCGCAGCACGGCAAAAACAAGCAGCGAAAAGAACTGTCCCGCCGGGCCGAACAAGGCGCTTAAGCCAAGCGTAACGCCAATCATGGCGATATATACGATGACGTTGTACACGATGAAAGGAATGAACATGGCTGTGCCGTTCCGCATGAAATGGGCCATATCCGGTTTGCCGCCGGTTGCAATGGATTGCAGACCTGCAATGTACCCGCCTTGTGCAAAGCTTCTGAGCAGCAGGAACACAGCAACAATGGCGATCCCCGCAGCCGAGCCGTCCCGGCCGAATAAACGCAAATAATCCAGCGAATTGGCGAGCAGCGGGTTGTTCGAAATATGACTGAAGGACGGCAAGCCGATATCGAGCAGCCATTTCAGCGAAAGCCTAGGCTCTCCCGCGAATCCGGCCAGGCTCCAGCCGGCCGCAAGCGCGAGCGCATCCAGAACAACGGGAAAAACAACAAGCTTCCATGCGCCGTTCAACCGGCGATATGCTTCACGAAACATTTTGCGCCCCCTACTTAAATTGCGGTCATTTCGCCCGCTTGACGTTCCGTTCGCGGCATTGCCGGCAATCGGATCGTGAAGGTCGAGCCATTGGCAAGCTCGCTTCGCACATCCATCGAACCGCCATGCGCATCCACGAGAACGCGCGCGATGCTCAGGCCGACGCCGAGGCCGCCGCTCTCTCTGGAGCGGGACTTATCCGCCCGGTAAAACCGGTTGAAAACGTAGGGCAAATCCTCCTCGGAAATGCCGATGCCGTTATCGGTGCAATAGATGACCGTTGTGTCATCGTCCGTCGTCAGCCCCATTTCAATCGCTCCGCCCTGCGGCGTATATTTGATCGCATTGGAAATGACGTTCGACAGCACCTGGATCATCCGGTCCGGGTCCGCCTGAATGTAGCATGGAAAATATACCGGCTGCAGCTCGAACGAGATTCGTTTATCTTGAGCTAAGAACAAGAAGCTCTCGTGAACGCTCTTCAGCAATTGCACCAGATCAACCTTCTGCACATTCAGAGTAAACCTCGCGCCTTCGGCCTCCGACAGTTTTTCCACGTCTTTGACGAGTCGCGACAACCGGTCGATCTCGGTATAGATTTTGTTCATGTTCGTAACGTTGAGCGGGTATATGCCGTCGATCATCGCTTCGAGCCTAGATAGGACGGAGGTCAGAGGCGTCCGAAGCTCGTGCGTCAAATCCTGCATCAGCTGCTTGCGCCATTTTTCTTGCTGCTGGAATTCGTTCAGCAAATAATTAATCGTTTGATGGAGCTCCGCTTGCTCGGAAGTCGCTGCCGGCGGCACGGCCGCCTCAAAATTGCCGCTCAAGACGGCAGCCGTATGGTTCTTCCCGTCCCGAAGAGGCTTAGACAGTCTATAGGCAAGTCCATAGCTTAGCAGCAGCGTGGCAACCAGCAAGCCAACGTAAATGATTTGCGCATACTGCTTCGCCGTTTGGTTCATATTCGTGAAATACGGAAAATAATTGTCCCTGTCCAGATCAAAATGCACCGATAAGTTGCCGACAAGCCGACCGTCTAGAATTAAAGGCAGCTCAACGGTGTACGGACTTGCCAGTCCAGCATCGTTCACATTGTCGAACCGCACGTTCTCGCCGGTGGAATCCGTATAACGAATCGTGCCGGCATATTGCCTCGATAAGCTGTCGAACCATGCCGCCTCGCTGTCGGTCAGCTTTTCCCCCGAAATGCGGTCATGCAGAGCGTGGGCCATTTTCAGGCTCTGGTCGTCCAAATATTCGGTTTTGTATGTAACGAGCAGCTGATCCCACAAGCTCATAAACAAGGCGTACATTGCGGTGACCAATACGATGCTAAGCAGCCCGATTAAAATAAAGTATAACGCTAACGATTTCTTGAAAAATCGGGAGATCCGCATCATTCGTCATCCGGCATATAGTTGAACTTATAGCCGGCCCCCACCTTAGTCACGATGTAAGTCGGGTTTTTCGGATCGTCTTCGATCTTTCGCCGAATGTTCTTGATATGCGCATCCATCGTCCGGTCATCGCCGATAAAGCGGTATCCCTGAACCTCGTAAGATAAATCGTGCCGGCTGAACAATTTGCCGGGATTTCGGGTTAGAATATTAATGATTTTGTATTCGGTCAGCGTCAGGTTCGCCGGCTTTCCGTTGACGATCACTTCCTTCGATTCGGAATAAATCGTAAACCGGCCGCGATTGAAGCGCTGCACGGTTTTGCTGCCTGACGAAAGCGCCTGCATTCTGCGCTGGAGCGCATAAATCCGGGCGATGACTTCTTTCATCCGAAACGGCTTCGTGATATAATCGTCCGCGCCCAGATTCAATCCGTTGATCGTATCGGTTTCATTGGCTTTAGAGGTCAGCATGATGAGCGGCACGTTCGAAAATTGCCTGATGTTCCGGCATACTTCCTCGCCCGACATTCCCGGCAGCATCAAGTCCAACACAATCATGTCCAGACGTGTCGTACGCACCTTCTCTACGGCGTCTCTTCCATCGGTGGAAACGCTTACCCTCCAACCTTCATTAACAAAATAGGATTGCAGCACGTCCCGAATCGGCGTTTCGTCTTCTACGATCAGGATTTCCATACGATTTCCCCCAATGTCATTGAATTGATGTTGCCCGCAACAAAATTTTACATGATATGAAAAGGACCATCGCTGATGGCCCCATTGCCAATAACAACTGCTTTTATTTGACGAATACCGTTTCGCCGGAAGAAGCGCACTCCTTCCCAATCTAGGTCAAGAAGCAAATTTTTACAACGGGTCATCATAGCCAGTATAAGAAATAGTGCTGCTTTTTGTCCATCCTTGTTTTATTTATGAAAGGTTGCTGATAAATGATATAAAAAATACTCCGTCCGATCGCAGACGAAGTATTTGAGGATTCATTTTATAGTTTGGTTACGCTCACTTGCTCGAGCAGCCGCCGCACGTCGTCAGGACGTACGTTGCCGGCCTCCATCATCAGCGCGTTGGCCGAGCCGGCGGCGGCAGCGAGCGCAAGGCAGCGCTCGATCGGCTCCCCGGCGGCGAAGCCGGAAGCCATGCCCGCGACGAACGAATCGCCGCAGCCGACGGTATTGACCGCCTCGATGCGCGGTATCGTCACGCGATAGAGCGCGCCTTCGAAGCCGACGACGGCACCTTCGGCGCCCATCGATACGGCAACAAGGCCTAGCCCGCGCTCGAGCAGCTTGCGGATGCCGTCTTCGACATCCTCCGGCGATGTGCCGCTGGAACGCAGCAGCGCAGCCATTTCGTCCTCGTTCGGCTTGATCATGAAAGGCTTCGCTTCGATGCCGCGAAGCAGCGCTTCATTGCTCGAATCGAGGAACACGGTCGCGCCTTCCGCCTTGGCGATGTCCACAAGCTCGGCATAGATGCCCGGTTCGATGCCTTTCGGCACGCTGCCGGAGAAAATAACGATCCGCGACTGCTTCGCGAGCTCGCGAATCTTCAGCCGCATCGCTTCGGTTTGCGCCGCGTCAATCGTCGGCCCCGGCTCCAGCAGCTCGGTCGAGCTGCCGGTCGATTGGTCGATGATGTTCAGGCACAAGCGCGACTCGCCTGCGGCACGGACAAAATCATGCGCGATGCCCTGCTCGTCCAGCGCGCGCTCGATAAAGTCGCCGTTGCTGCCCGCAACAAAGCCGCTGGCAACGACATCGTTGCCGAGCTGGCTTAATACACGCGCCACGTTAATGCCTTTGCCGCCGGGAAAAGCGAACATTTGCGGAATCCGGCTGATTTTTCCCGTCTCAAAGCTAGGCACATAATAGGTTTTGTCGATCGCCGCGTTTAACGTGACGGTCGTAATTCGGCCTCGCGCGCTCATCGGAAATCTTTCGCTCTGCCGATTGCGCCGCAAAGACGCATTTTTTCGATTGCCGCCGCTTTGAGCGCTTGTTTCGCCGGTACCATGTATTTGCGCGGATCGTTTTCGTCCGGATTAGCCGCGAATACTTCTTTGATCGCGTCGGAGAACACGATGCGCAGCTCGGTTGCGACGTTCATTTTCGCCATGCCCAGGGACACGCAGCGTTTCACTTGCTCTTCCGGAATGCCGGAACCGCCGTGCAGTACGAGCGGAACGCACACCTTGTCGGCAATCCGTTTGATCCGGTCGAAGTCGATTTTCGGCTCGCCCTTGTAGATGCCATGTGCCGTGCCGATTGCCGGAGCCAGCGTTGGAACGCCCGTCAGCTCGATAAACTTCGCGCACTCGTCCGGGTCAGCCATGAGCGCTTCGTTGTCCGCTACGACGATATCGTCTTCGACGCCGCCGACTTTGCCAAGCTCCGCTTCGACGTTCACGCCGACGGCGGAAGCCGCTTCAACGACGCGTTTCGTTTGGCGTACGTTTTCGTCGAACGGCGAATGCGATGCGTCGATCATGACCGACGTATAGCCCGCGCGGATACACTGCATGATCGTTCCGAAATCCGTGCAATGGTCCAGGTGCAGCGCGATCGGAATGTTGACGCGGTCCGCGGCTACTTTAGCCGCAGCGGCGATGTAATCTGCGCCAAGGTGCTTCACGGTACCGACCGTAGATTGCAGAATGAGCGGAGAATCGGTTTCTGCGGCCGCTTCTACGCAAGCTTGCAGCATTTCCAGCGTGTGCACGTTAAACGCGCCGATACAATAACCGTTTGCTCTTGCCGTTTGCAGGAGCGGAGTCGATGATACTAATGGCATGATGAATTTCCTCCTCGGGATGGTAGATTAGTGCGCTTGCTTCCTTGCCTGGCGTTGCTTTATAGGTGAACAGCAACTTTTAGCGGAGCGGCTCTCCGGCTTCTCCGCCAATCGTTGCTTGGAATACTCGTTGCCTTGCCGCTAGTTTTTTCCGAATTCCCTATGAATATCCTCAAAGGTAATTTTACGCTAACTCCGCGAGCCGCTCGCGAGCGAATACGGCGCTGCCGATGATGCCGGCATCGTCATTGTGCTCGGCCGGCGCGATCGTCAGGCGATCCCAGTAGATCTTGATCACGGACTTCTGCAGCTCGCGGCGCATCGGAGCGAACAACCGGTCGCCGGCCAATGCCGCGCCGCCGCCGATGACGATAATGTCCGGGCTGAGCATCGTTACGGCATACGCTAAGCCGCGGCCCAGCAGCTTGCCCGTATTCTCCATGACGTCGATGGCGACTTGATCGCCCAGATCGAACGCCTTCGACACGTCCGACGCTTTCAGCTGCTCGAGCTGCTCGCCCGGGAACCACTCGCTCATCACGCTTGTCCGGCCTTGCGCGATCAGATCGCGAGCTTGACGGGCAATCCCCGTTGCGGAAGCAATCGTCTCGAGACATCCGGTTAAACCGCAGCCGCACTTGTAAGGAATTTGATCGAACGGGATATGTCCCAGCTCGCCGGCCATAAAACCGCCGCCGTAATACAGCTTGCCATGGTTGACCAGCGCGGACGCCATGCCTGTGCCAAGCGTTAAGCCGAACACGTTGTCGTATCCTTTGCCCGCGCCTGCCATCGCTTCGCCGTATACGTACATCCGCACGTCATTGTCGACGAAAACCGGCACGCCCAGGCGGCGGTTCATTTCGTCGGCTACGCGGACGTTGTTCCATTTCAAGTTGCTCGCGAAGATCGTCATGCCCTGCAGCGGGTCGACGAACCCCGGCGTGCCGATACCCATTCCGGCGAGTGCGGACATGTCGAGTCCTTGCTCTTGCATCAGCTGGCGAACAAGACCGGCGATTTTGTCAAACACATGGTCGCTGCCTTGCGCGACGTCCGTCGTCGTTTTCAGCTTGCGGACGAGCCTGCCTTCGCTATCGATCAAGCCGCATACGATATTCGTGCCGCCGATATCCGTCCCGATATAATATTTCATCCTCCGATTCCCCCATACCCCATCGATTTAACGCGGAATTTCCGCAACATGCAGCGCGATGCGCAGCTTATGAAGCTGCTGTTCCAGCTCTTGGCCGAGCCGCGCGTCGGTAATGCAGGCGTGCAGCGCGGACAACGGCGCTACATTAAATAACGTCGCCCGCCCGACCTTGGAATGGTCGAACACCGCGATCGTTTGATTCGACCTTGCAATGAGCATTTTGGCGATTTGCGCCTCCAGCTCGGAATACGCCGTAATGCCGTGCCGGGCGGTTAAGCCGTCGATGCCGAGGAACATTTTGCCGATATTAAGATCGGCGACGATCTTCTCGGTCAGCGGGCCGCATAGCTCAAAGCTCTTGCTGCGCATAACGCCGCCGGTCAGCACCACCTGCAGCTGATCGTTATCGGCCAGCTCCATCGCGATGTTGACCGCATTCGTGACGACCGTAATGTTGCGGCGCGCTTTGATCGCCCGCGCGATCAAATACGTCGTCGTGCCGCCCGTCAGGCCGATAATGTCGCCTTCTTCGATCAACGTCGCGGCTTTGGCCGCGATCGCTTCCTTCTCGAGCCGAAGCGATTGCGTTTTTTCATTAAATGAAGCTTCGTGATTCATCATGAAGCCTTCGGCTTGCGCGCCGCCGAGCGTCCGGATCAGCTGCCCGGACCGTTCGAGAACGTCTAGGTCGCGGCGAGCCGTCGCCTCCGAAATTTGAAACCGGTCCATCATTTCTTGAATGGACAACCGCCCCTGCAATTTCAGCATGCTCAGCATCTGCTCGCGCCGACGTTCTCCTTTGGATAAGGAACGTTCGGTCATTGCCTGCTCACTCCCCATGACGGGAATTTATATGTTTTTCTCAAAAAGGTAAAAAATAGATGTATAACGTGCCATCGTCCCGATTGCCTACGATCAATTTCCTCATGATGTAACGCAGGGTTTCGGCGTTAATGAAATTTTACATGATCTTTTTGATCTTTTCAATCATATTTTCGATAAATAATGATCGTTTCATTCATAATCTGCCGTCAAAAACCAAAAAAGCATCCCTACCTGCCGTTTCGGCAAATCGTAGGGACGCCTTTCAAGCTGATCTTAAGCTTTGTAGCCTTGAATAAATTGCACGGCTTTGCGAATATCCACTTCCGGCTGCGTGCCGACTTCGCGCTCGATCGTTAAATATCCTTTGTAGCCGATTTCCTGCAGCGCCTTGAAGTAGTTGTCGAAATCAACCTTGCCTTCGCCCAGAGGCAGCTCCGCGAAAATTTCGCCGGAAGCGACCATTTGCGCGATTTTGCCATGGTCCATCGGCTCGTAGCCGAGCGCTCCGTAAATTTCGCGAGGATCGACTTCGCGGTAACGTACGCCGTCTTTCACGTGCGTATGTACGATATAATCTTTGAGCAGCTTGACGCCTTCAACCGGGTCGTCGCCCGTGACCATAACCATGTTCGCCGGATCGAAGTTGACCGAAAGGCCGTTCGAGCTCAGCTTGTCGAGAAACGCTTTCAAATGCGCCGCCGTTTCCGGACCGGTCTCGATCGCGAAATACGCGTTCAGGCTGCTCGCATAGTCGGACAGCTCCTCGCATGCTTCCAGCATCGTCTTGTATACTTCGCTGTTCTCGTCTTGCGGCACCATGCCGATGTGCGTCGTTACGATGTTCGTGCCAAGCTCAACCGCGAGGTCAAGAATCCGTTTCGACTTCTCGATTTTGGCCGGATTTGCGTTTTTGTCTTGGAAGCCGTGACCGCCCAAGTCGCCGCACAATGCGGAAATTTCCAGACCCAGCGATGCGATATATTCTTTTAACTCCTTGCGCGCTTCCGTGGACAAGTTGTCCGGATCCATTTCTCCGCTGACCGCGTAAATTTGCACGCCGTCCGCGCCTACTTCCTTCGCCTTCAACAAGCCTTGTCTTACGCCTACGCCGAAGCTGTCGACAATTACGCCGATTTTGTTCGTCAGAGCCATTCGTAACAACCTTCTTTCCTCATTTTTTGAAATAAATTTTCTTTTTAAACAATAATTTCGGTGTAATGATCTTTCGTATTGATTATAGCATGATCATCCAGTATGATGGTAGTAAAATAGTAAAATTTTTTTCATGGATTTAAGGACAATTATTAAAATTTTTTTCACAAAAGGTGGGGGCAGCTTGTCAACGATTTTACTTGCTATCGAAGAGAAGCTGGCCAGCTTGCACCAAAAAGAACGCAAGCTGGCGGAATACATTTTGCAGCAGCCCGACGCCGTCGTGAATATGGGCATTACCGATTTGGCCGCTCAGTCCGAAACGAGCGCCGCCACGATCACCCGATTTTGCAAGTCGTTTCATTTCAAAGGATTTCCCGATTTCAAAATGAAGCTGACCGCCGAACTTGCCCAGCAAGCCCAGCCGGATTCCGAGCAATCGTACCAAGATATCATTGCCGGCAATCCGCTCGCCAGCATCGTTTCGGCGATTCAGTCNCCGATTTCAAAATGAAGCTGACCGCCGAACTTGCCCAGCAAGCCCAGCCGGATTCCGAGCAATCGTACCAAGATATCATTGCCGGCAATCCGCTCGCCAGCATCGTTTCGGCGATTCAGTCGAACCACCTCCGTTCGATTTCCGACACGACCCGGCTGCTCGATATGGAGCAGCTCGAACGCGCCGTGCGCGCGCTTCGCGAAGCGCGGCAAATCGATTTGTACGGCGTGGCGACGTCCGGCATCGTGGCGCAGGATTTTTACCAGAAGCTGATCCGGATCGGCAAGCGGGCGACGGCATTTTCCGACCCGCACTTGCAAATTACGTCCGCATCGACGCTGACGAAGAAAGACCTCGTGCTCGCAATCTCCTACTCCGGGGAAACGCCGGAAACGATCGACGCGTTGAACTGTGCCAAGGCACAAGGCGCAACGACGATTTCGCTGACCAAATTCGGGGCGAACACGTTGTCCGCGCTATCCGACATTTCCTTGTTCACCTCCTCGCTTGAGGAAGGGATGCGCCGAGGCGACATGGCTTCCCGCATCGCGCAGCTGCATGTGATCGACATTTTGTTCACCGGCCTTGTCAGCGATCAGTTTAAGGAATTGGTGCCCAAGCTGGAACAATCGTACCATATGGTGCGAAAGTATAGAAAAGAAAAGGAGCTTATACGATGAACATCCTTACGTTTCAGACGAATCAAGAGCTTAACGAGGCCGGCGCGGGCATCTTCACCAGCCTTGTGCAAACGAATCCTTACGCCGTCCTTGGCCTCGCCACCGGCAGTACGCCGATCGGCATTTACCAGGAGCTTGTGAAGGCGTACCAAAAAGGCAGCGTCAGCTTCAAAAACTGCAAGTCGTTCAACCTGGACGAATATTGCGGGCTGCCGGAGGATCATCCCGAAAGCTATCGCAGTTATATGAATCATCATTTATTCGATCATATCGATTTGCCTAAAGAACAAACGTTTATTCCGAACGGCAACGCAGCCGACCTGAACGCCGAATGCGCCAATTACGACCTGATGCTGGAGCAGGCGAAACAAATCGACCTGCAATTGCTCGGTCTTGGCCATAACGGACACATCGGCTTCAACGAGCCGGACGACACGCTGAGCAGCGGCACGCATGTCGTCACCTTGAAGGAATCGACGCGCAACGCAAACGCCCGCTTCTTCCCTTCGATCGACGATGTGCCTACACACGCCTTAACGATGGGCGTCGGCACGATTCTGAAAGCGAAGACGATCATGCTTGTCGTTCGCGGCGCCGATAAGGCGGAAATCGTTCACCGTGCATTAACCGGTCCGATTACGACGGATTTGCCGGCTTCCCTACTCCAAACGCATCCGCAGCTCGTCGTACTGCTGGATGCAGAAGCAGCGAGGTATTTCGCATGAAAACACTGATTACGAATGCAAAAGTCGTCACCTTGGAGCAAGTGATCGAGCAAGGCGCCGTCGTATTGGACGGCGGCAAAATCGCATACGTCGGTAAAGCCGCTGACGTGCCGGGCGCGCTGGCGCAAGCTTGCGAGGAAACGGTTGATGCGGCAGGCGGCTGGGTGCTGCCCGGTTTTATCGACATTCACGTTCACGGCGGCTATGGCTGCGACTTCATGGACTCAAGCAAAGAAGTGCTGGACACGATTACCCGTTTCCACCGCGATAACGGGACGACGTCCATGCTCGCTACGACGATGACGGCGACGAAAGAAGACATCGAGCACGTACTCGGCGAAGTATACGACTATATGATGGGCGAAATGCCATACGCGCAGCTGTTCGGCGTTCACCTTGAAGGTCCGTTTCTGAATCCGAAGTATTGTGGTGCTCAAGATCCCTCAAAAATGCTCGACCCGCGCCTGGATTGGATTCAAGGCTGGGTCGCCGATTATCCGGGCATTATTCGCCAGCTATCGCTTGCTCCGGAACGTGACGGCGCACTCGAAACGATCAAATGGGTGCGCAGCCAAGGCATCGTCGCCGCGCTCGCGCACACGAACTCTACGTACGCGGAAGTGCAAACCGCCGTCGAGCACGGCTTGAACCATGCGGTGCATACGTTTAACGCGATGACGCCGCTCCACCACCGCGAGCCGGGCGCTGTCGGCGCCGTCATGAGCGAAGACCGCATCTGCGCCGAGCTCATCGCCGACGGGCATCATGTTCATCCGACGTGCATCGGCATTCTCGCCAAGCTCAAGACAAACGACAACATGATCCTGATCACCGACGCGATGTCCGCGGCCGGCCTTGGTGACGGCCAATATGCGCTGGGCGGCCTCGCCGTAACCGTCAAGGACGGCGTCGCCCGCCTGACAGAGGGCAACAGCTTGGCCGGCAGTACGCTGACGATGATCGAAGCGTTCCGCTACGTCGTACAGAAGGTTGGCTTGTCGGTGCAGCATGCCAGCCGGATCGCGAGCTATACGGCGGCCAAACAGTTCGGCATCGACAACGTGACCGGCAGCATCGCCGAAGGCAAACAAGCCGATGTGCTGCTCGTCAGCGAAGCGCTGGAGCTGCAGCGCGTATGGGTCAAAGGCAAAGCTTAATCGGAATATACAAAAACAGGGCTATCCCGGAAGTCTGCGGCCGGGTTGCCCTGTTTTTCTTAGACTTTAATGCATCTGATCTCGATGTTCCCGCCATTCATTGACCCCTTCCTCCAGATGGAATGCTGTAAATCCCTGATGCCGCATAATTTCCACCGCCTGAGCAGCAAACACGCAATAAGGCCCGCGGCAATAAGCTGCAATTTGAATGTTTTTTGGAAGACTCTGAAGATAATGATCGAGTTCCTCCATCGGGACGGAAATAGCTCCCGGAATGTGATCGGCCTCATATTCATCAGCCGGACGCACGTCCAGAAGAATAATGCTTCCTTTATCCATTTTTTCTACTACTTCATCCAGAGAAAGGGTCTGCAGATTTTCACATTGGCTCATAAAATCCGTTTTAATTCGACCGATGTCCCCCAGGTGCATTTCGCTTATTTTCCATAAGGATGTCAAGAATCCTGCGATATCAGGACTCGCCAGCGAATAAATGACATACGTCCCCTTCTTGCTAAACTTCACCAGGTTGGCATCGAGCAGAATCTGAAGATGCCGTGATACGTTAGCCACACTCATCTCCGTTGCATTGGCCAATTTTTCCACCGACTTTGGTCCTTGTGATAACAAATGCATGAGTTCCAGCCGTTTATCGCTGGACAAGCATTTCCCGATTCGGGCGAATTGCCGGTACAAGTCATCTTTGAAATCTCGAACAGGAAGTGCTTGATTCATGTCTTACACCTCTTCTAAATTATTCAATGAATTATTTGAATTATAATCATGATTTCGTTTTTTCGTCAAGACAGACCCCCACTTCATTTTATCCAACTCGTACCGGTTACCGTCTGATCAATTCTTTAATCTGAAGCAGCAGGTATCCAACCTGTTAGTAACGCTCCGCCCTCCGAATGATTGCCTGCGGCAAGTTCACCTCCGTGTCGTCTTATAATACTTTGCGAAATGGTTAATCCTAATCCGCTGCCTCCGGTTGAACGGTTTCTGGATACTTCGCCACGATATAGAGGTTCAAAAACTCGTTGCAGATCTTCTGAAGAGAAGCCCGGTCCCGTATCGCGTATCGCAAACTTGACTTTGTTACCGTCTTTATAACATTGAACAATAATTTCACCATTGGCCGGTGTATGTCTGACGGCATTATCCAAAAAATTGTTCATCGCACGTTCCAATAAGTGCATGTCGCCGCTAACGAAGCAGTCGTCTGCAGTAGGGTTCGAGATCGAGATGTGCTTTTGCCGAGCTAGCGGACTTAGACTGTCAATCGACTTCTGAAGGACGAGTTTCAAGTCAATCGTCTGGTTGTGAGGATTCATCTCCAAATACTCCATCTTCGTAAATGTGAAAAGATCCTCTACCAACCGGTCCAATTGCGCCGATTTTTCCTTACAAACCGTCAAATATTTTGTTATTTGATCGGGAGATTGGGCAATGCCTTGCTCCAGACCATCCAAATACCCTCGTAAGGCGAATAACGGGGTCCGTAAATCATGCGCGACAGCTGCGATCACGAATCGACGTTCTTCTTCCGATTCCGCTTGTTTTTGAAAAGATGTTTGAAGCCCCTTCACCATCGCTTCGAAACCAGCGCGAACTTCGGAGATTTCGGTGATTCTGGACCGTGGTAACTCCGCCTCCCAATCTCCCGCGGCGATTTGTCGAGCTGCAAAGCTCATCTTTTCTAGAGGCTTAAGAAGGAACCTTCGCATTTCAACACCGATAATAAAGAAAGCTAACAATAGTCCGGCAAATAACGCGATGATCTGAACCGTATTTGATTTCGGCAGGTAAATGACGACCTTTCCGAGCAAATGACCGCCCTCTATGACGGAGAACCGTTCGGTTGACGACGAAGAGCCATGGCGCTCCGGATTAGACTGAAAAATTTCTTGACCTGACGCAGATAGAATAGTCGCCTCTATCTTCGCTTGCCGCAATTGGTTGTGCAATTGGTTTTGCCAATTCGGATCCTTCCATTTGTCCGAGCCCGTTTCGATCAGGTGAATGATGTCGTTCAAATGTTTTTGCAGAATCTCATCTTGCGGCCCGCTTTTTGCGAAGCTGAGCGTATTGGTCTCCATGTAGTGAGCAGTTATATAGAAGATCCACGGCACTAGCATAATGAAGAAGAAGCAAAGCATCGTAAACGTACGGATGCGTAGTGTTCTCATGTCATCCTCCCTCGAAGCGATACCCTACTCCCCATACGTTGACCAGGTATTGCGGATGGTTCGGATCGGATTCGATTTTTTCGCGAAGCCGGCCGAGATGCACCCGAATCGTATGCTTATCGCCTACCCCATCCCAAAATTTTGCAAGTATCTGTTCATAGGAAAAAACATGCCTGGGGTGTTCGGCGAATAATCGCAACAATTCATATTCCCTCGGCGTGAGTACAACATTTTTCCCATCCACTGTCACTTCTCTAGTTGATAGATTTAGCTTGATGCGGCCAAAATCCAAGACCCTTCCATCCATTTGCAGCTGAGAAGCGGAACGACGCAATACGGCTTTTATCCTCGCAACGATTTCGCCGGGCGAAGCGGTTTTGACGATATAATCATCGCCGCCGAGCGTCAGCCCTCGAATCTTGTCCACATCATCGCTGCGTGCGCTCAAGAAAAGGATAGGAACGTTACTCTCCGCCCGAATCCGGCGGCATAGCTCGAATCCGTTTTGTCCCGGCATCATGATGTCCAGGACAATACAATGAATGGAACTCTGCTGGAACAAGGTCCACGCTTGAACGGTATCGCAAGCGGTTATCACGTGAAAATTTTCGAACTCTAAAAAGTCCCTCAACAGCTCAACGATACTTTGGTCATCATCTACGACCAGTATCGTACTTCCCTCGCTCATGAATATCCCACCTTTGAATTCTAGTTTATCATTTTCCCGCAAGAAACCAACGTAACCGCCTGATTTGTGATAAATTGTTTATTGTTTTGTTACCTTTTTACATCTTCGTTTGAGATGTTCGTTTGTTAAAATTTTTGTTGCGAACACAGACGAGGAGGTTTAAAGATGGTAACAGTTCAAATCGTGCTTTTTGATGGCTTCGACCTTCTGGATGCCATAGCGCCTTATGAGGTTTTTTGCGCCGCTGCAACGTATGCTGAAAACGCGTTAAGCGTAGAATTCGTCACCGCCCAAGGACCAAGGTCGGTGGCCAGCGGCATCAACGGATTAAAAATTGAAGCGAGCGGCAGACTGAACCCGGAACGTGCCGACATCATTCTCGTGCCTGGCGCGTCGGGTGACGTCGAAGGGGATGGCCCCGATTCGATCCCGGCTATTCTGGCGCGGGCTATGAATACGGAATTGACCGGTATGGTTGGGCAGGCACTCAGGCACAAAGACATTGTGGTCGCCACGGTTTGCGGCGGCTCCCTGCTGCTAGCCATGGGAGGATTGTTGGAAGGCAGACACGCGGTAACCCATCATCTTGGCATGCATGTGCTCGGAGCGACCGGGGCCATTCCCGTTACGGCACGCGTAGTGGACGACGGCAACCTGGTTACCGGCGGCGGCGTAACTTCGGGACTCGACGTTGCGCTGTATCTTTTGGAACGCGAGCTTGGACCGCGCATCGCACATGCGGTAGAGCAGTTGTTCGAATTTGAACGGAGAGGAACGGTTTGGCGAGAAAAAGGGATTGTCCCTAGTTCTCATAAGGCTGTGACGGGTGAAGAAACGAACAAAGCTGCGGACAAATCGGAGATGGCTTACAGCAACTTGGATACAAATTTACCCAAAGAAACTGACTTCGACGGGGATTGGGATACGACGATCGCTACGCCTGTCGGGAAACTGAAGGTCAAGCTCTCCATATCAACAAGCAATGGGATGATCCAAGGCAGGGCAACTCAAGGGGATGAAACGGTCGAGTTTATAAGTCCCGTACTGCAAGACAATAAGCTTATCTGGTCGCTGCGTATCACGAAACCGATGCGCTTAAATCTAAAATTCGAAGCTGCCGTGGACGGAGATCACATGACCGGAATTGCGAGGGCCGGTATACTGCCGGCATCCAAATTAACGGGATTGCGGGTTTCCTAACCCGGAAATGTATATTGATAATAAAGTGAGGACTTGGGGGTTTTGAATCGCATGAAGAAGCGGAAAACATTATACGGACTTTTAGCCTGCGTCAGTATTTTATTTATCCTGTACGCCTTGGCGGACAATTATATTTTCGATCCCGGAGCCGAGGCATTTTTAAGCCATAAAACCGGACTGAAGCGCGAGCCGAATCTTCCGGTCTGGTTAAACGTGATGCACATTCATGTTGCATTTGCCTGCATCGCCATGGCATCGGGGCTGCTCAACTTTTCTAATCGAATCTTTGAAAAAAGCCGCAAGTTTCATCGCATAAACGGCTACGTTTATTTCGTGTCCGTGCTTCTTGTCGTGCTGACTTCCGGATATATGGCGCCTTACGCCACCGGGGGGAAAGTAAGCAGTATGGGGTTCAACGCGCTTAATATGGTATGGCTGCTTATCACCATAATGGCGCTCGTACAAATCAAGAAAAAACGCATCCTCCGGCACCGGAACTGGATGATCCGAAGTTACGCCTTTTGTTTTACGAACATGTTGATCCACCTCATAACCACCCTTTTTCATCAGGGGTTCGGCCTTATTTACTCTACCGGCTATACAATTGGCGTATACGGCTCCATCGTGCTGCTGCTGGTCATTCCTAACGTCATCATCATAATGATCGGTCAATCAGAGAGGCATGTTAAAAATCCAATTAGTAGAGTAAAGGGCTGAGTAATTCAGCCCCTCCTCATCAAACCGGACGTGAGGTTTTCCCTCATCCGGCTTTCCGATGTTCTTCTTCCTTGTGCATTGCGGTACTTT
>NZ_JBVYOJ010000027.1:0-72105 GCF_056120465.1 Paenibacillus sp. sgz302148 | reverse complement strand
AGCCGCGGCTGCTCAGCGGCCCGTGCTGCTCCGCTGCCGCGAAGCGTGCTTCCAGTACGACAAGGGCGAGCCGCTCGTGCTCGACCATCTGTCGTTGGAAGTGCGCGAGGGCGACTACGCTGCGCTGCTCGGCGGCAACGGCACGGGCAAATCGACGCTGCTGCAGGTGATGGCCGGCTTGCTGAAGCCGCAGAAGGGCGGCGTCGATTGGCGCGGCACGCCGCTCGGCAAGATGAAGGAGGCCGAGCGCTTCCGCGTGATCGGCTACCTGGCGCAAAATCCGCTGCTCTATTTCGCGCACGACACGGTGCAGGAAGAGCTGCTGCACGCCGCAGAGCGGGCCGGCTATGCTGGACCTGCCGAGGAAGCGGAGCGGATGCTCGCTTACTTCGGCTTGGAGGCGCAGCACGCCAAGCATCCGTACGACCTGAGCGGCGGCGAACGCCAGCTCGCGGCGCTGGCGACGGTGCTGCTCGCAAAGCCGCAGGCGCTGCTGCTCGACGAGCCGACCAAAGGGCTCGATCCGACGGCGAAGCGGCGGCTGGCCGATAAGCTGGACGATCTGCACCGGCAGGGAATGACGCTGTTCGTCGTCACCCACGATGTCGAGTTCGCCGCCAGGTACGCCGGCCGCTGTCTCATGATGTTCGAAGGCGCGATTACGGCGGATGCGGCGCCGCAGCCGTTTTTCGGCGATAACTATTTCTATACGACGGCGGTGAACCGCCTGGTTCGGCACTTACTGCCGCAAGCATTGACCGTAGAGGATGTGCTCGAGCGATGGACGATAACAACCGCCGCCGAAGGCGAATAAAATATGCCGTATGGACGGCCGTTCTCGTCCTGCTTGTCGGCTTGTCCGTGACGGCGGCGCTCGGTTACCGGCATTATGTGCTGATCAGCCTCGTTGCAGCCGCGCTGTCGATGGCGCCGTTTTTCCTGCGGTTCGAGCGGAAGCGCGCGCAGGCGAGAGAGCTTGTCCTCATCGCCATGATGGCGGCGCTTGCCGTCGTCAGCCGCATTGCGTTCGCGCCGCTGCCGAACGTCAAGCCGGTCACGTTCGTCATTATCGTCTGCGCGCTCGTGTTCGGCGCCGAAAGCGGCTTTATGATCGGCGCGGTCACGGCGATCGTATCAAACTTGTTCTTCGGCCAAGGACCGTGGACGCCGTGGCAGATGCTGGCGTGGGGCATGGTCGGCTTCTCCGCCGGGCTGCTCGGCAAGCAGGCTTGGCTGCAGCACCGTGTGGCGCTTGCCCTGTTCGGCTTCGCCTGGGGGTTCCTTTACGGCTGGATCATGGACATTTACGTCGTTGCCGAGCTGTTGTCGACCGGCGGGACGTGGCGCGAGGTGGCGGTCAAGTTCGCGGCCAGCTTTTATTTCGACCTGGCTCACGCGCTGACGAACGCGGTGCTGCTGTTCCTGTTCGGGGCCATGTGGCTCAAAATATTACGACGCTACAAAACAAAAATCCACGGCGCAGACTAGCTGTCTGCACTGTGGTTAAAGTTGATCGTACGTTCGGGGATGGGCACTTTTTGTCTGGCGGCGTGTTTTCGGGTGGCGACTGCAGCGGGCAAAGCAAGCGGGACGTGAAAACCTGCAATTATACATCTATTTTTTTACTATCTACTGGACATGAATCATTTCCTGCTTATTTCTCGCCAAATCTCGGAAATAGAACGAAGTCGTTCGAGATTGCTGCATAATCGCAGGTATTTCTTCTGAAAAACAGTTTCGTTTGAAAAATACCTGCACGATCGCAGGTATTTTATCTACCGCTCAATCGCGCCCCGGCACAATCGCCCGCACAATCACGCTACCGGCTCAGCCGCCCCTACGCTCAATCGCGCCCCCCGCTCAATCTCGTCCGCGCTCGAACGCGGCGATTGCCTGCCGAATGGCCGGCAGCGCTTGCCGTGCGGCTTGTTCGCCGGCCTCAATGAACTTCGGCGCATTGCGGAACTGATACGGACTAAGTGCCAGCTGCGGCTTGATGACGACGTCGGCCAACTGAAGCTCTTCGTGGACGAGCTTTTCGCTCATGATTTGGATCGTGTTCATGATCGATGTAATGAAATTGCGCGGCGGCCCTTTGGTGTGGGTCGGGACGTTGACGTCGACGGCGATGACGATATCGGCGCCCATGCTGCGGACAAGCGCTGCGGGCACGGGATGGACGACCCCGCCGTCCATCAGCACTTGCCCTTGGTAATGCACCGGCTTGATGAAGCCCGGGATTGCCGTTGATGCGCAGATCGCGCGCGAGACACGCCCGGCACGCAGGATATGCGCCTCGCCCGTGATCGCATTGGCGGCGACGGCGGCAAAAGGAATCGGCAAGTCCTCGAAGTGGATTTTGCCGATATATTTCTCGATAAACCGGGCCATCGGCCCGTTGTCGACGAAGGCCGCAGGCGGCAAAATCGGTTTGACGAGCTGCCTCCAGCGGACCGTCGGCAGCACCCGTTCGAATTCGGAAATCGGCTGGCCCGCCGCGTAAAGCGCTCCCATGAATGCACCTGCGCTTGTTCCGGCGATGCAATCGACGGGGATGTTTTCTTGCTCGAGCACCTTCAGCACGCCGACATGCGCCGTTCCGCGCACGGTTCCGCTGCCAAGCGCCAGCCCTATCGTCGGCCGGTCGCCGGGGCGCCTGCGCCGGCCAAGCCGGAGGTGCGCGCTGTGAATCATGCCGCCTCCGCTGCGGCTGAAGGCTTCTTCGATGACGCGCTTCAGCTCCATGACGTTGCCCGTCAAGAAGGGAAACAGCCGCAGCAGGCGCAGCGCCTCTTGCGAGATCGCTTCATCCGGCCTCGCCGCGCCCGCATGGCGCAGGAAGTGCCTGACGAGGTCGGGGATATCCTCCATCCGCTCGCGAAGGGGAGGCAATTCGACCCGCTGGACGGCCGGAAGCGGCGGAAGCCGGGTTGCCGTTAGGATCACGCGAGCCAGGGCCCCAACCCCGGCGGAGGCGGCTGCGATACGCGTCAGCACGTCGTCCGGCAGCTGCCCGGCATCTCGCAGAATCAAGGCCCCGCCTTGGGCGGCGCGTAAGCTCGCTTCCCATACGTCAAAGCGGAAGTCTTCCACTTTAATGTGCAGCAGCGGGGCGCCCGCGGACGATCCGAGCGCATGGATAGCCGCAGCGGCCCGGCCTTTGCCGACGCCCTCCTCGCCTACGATGCCAACGGCGCCTTGCAGCATGGCACAGCGCACGATGTCGTCCCGTACTTTCCGGATGCGCATGCTTTGGCCCACGAGCTCACCGCTCGGAAACGGTTCATGCATGCCGAGCTGCTTGGCCCCGCCGAAGCCCTCCGTACGCTCGTTTTTCCCCGTCGACTTGGCTGCCCGCATCCGCTCCGCCATCGCCTCGATCATATGCGAGCGAAACGCGGGATGGCTCTCCATCAGGAACAACAAGCCTTCGCGGCCGATGGCCAACGTGCATACTTCGTCTGCCGCTTCGACCGTTGCTTCCGCAGGTTCGCCCGTCAAGCAGCTCCATTCTCCGAAAAAATGACCTTTTGATAACACCGCGAGCTGAACTTTTGTGTCTTGTTCTACATAAACGTTCACATGTCCCGATTGAATCGAATGGAACGTATCGCTTAGGTCGCCTTGGCGCAAAATTGCCGTTCCTCTTCGGAAACGGCGTTCTTCAACATAGGGAAGCAGCAAATGCAGCTGGTCTTCCCGAAAGGGATCGATGACGGGATGATCTTTGCCGCGCTTTAGCATAGCGCTCCCCCTCCCGCGATTTCCTACCCCATATGTATGAACGAATCGCGGGGAAAAATGACTTTTTGTTGGATCCGGTTACGACAATGTATCGGAATGCTTGTCGAATTCGGCCCGCGCTTGATCGACGAGCGAGTAGTGGTCTTTGGTCCATTGCGTCAAATGCTTTAGCGGTGCAATTAACGTTTCGCCGAGCGGGGTTAGCGAATAATCGACAATAGGGGGAACCGATGCGGTCACTTCGCGCCGGACGAAACCGTCCCGTTCCATTTGTCGCAGCGTTTGGGTGAGCATTTTTTTCGACACGCCTTCAATTTGCCTGCATAGTCCCCCATAACGCATGCTTCCGTTCTCCAATGCATAAATAATGAGAACCGTCCATTTGTTCGAGATCAAATCCAACATTCTGCTGTAGGTACAGTTGGATGTCGTAATGATCGGCTGTTTCGTGTTGGAATGTTTTGCCAAATTCATCCCGTGGTCCCCCCTGCGGCGCCGCCATGGTGCTCTTCTTTTTTCGTACCGGCGCTTGAACGATTCATATATTCGAGATGCTGAAATCCCCATCCGCACATATCGGTCAATACCGAGCTTAACGTTTGCCCGTGATCGGACAAGAAATATTCCACTTTGGGCGGGATCTCTTGATACACCCGGCGTACGATGAGTCCGTCGCGCTCCATTTCGCGAAGCTGGTTTGTGAGCATCCCTTGCGTAATATTCGGCAGCTGGCGTCTCAATTCCCCGAACCGCTTCGTTCCCTCGTGCAGCAAAATAAACAAAATGAGCGGCTTCCATTTCCCGCCGATCGCCTGCAGCGTGGCTAATATCCCTTGAGTTCTCTCCGAATCCCGCATTTCCTCCAGCATGTTTCCCACTCCCGATCGATTCAACTTGGTATTCTCAGTTTAACAGAGCAGTCGGAAAGACGACAGTACGATGATGTATCATACTTAGTACGATTTTCCGTACTATATGCAGGCGCCAGGCGGGGTCTATGGTACGTTTCGCAAGACGTAGTCCGGAAAAAAAGCGTACTTTGCAAAAATGATTTTACCGACAATAATGGGGGTGTAGGTCGCGACGCTACGACAAAATGAGAAAAGGATGATCGTCATGAAAATCATGGTTATCGCTGCGCATCCCGATTTGAACAACTCCCGGGCCAACCGTGCATGGGCGTTAGAACTGCAAGATCAACCCGGCATTTCCTTTCGCGACCTTTATCAGGAATATCCCGATTGGAAAATCGACGTGGAGAAGGAGCAGCGGCTATTGCTGCAATATGACCGGATCGTGCTCCAGTTCCCTTTTTATTGGTACAGCTGCCCGCCTTTATTGAAAAAATGGTTCGATGACGTATTGACATTCGGTTGGGCGTTTGGACCCGGAGGCGATTATTTGCAAGGCAAGGAGTATATCGTCGCCACGACGGTGGGAGGCACGGAAAAAGGATACCGGTCGGGAGGGGATAACTGGTTCACGATCAGCGAATTGCTGAGGCCGATTCAAAGCACGATCACGAAATGCAACGGGACCTTTCTTCCGGCTTTCGTCAGTTATGAAGTGGACAAAAGGACGGATGCGTATCTCGCACAAGAGGCGAAAAGATATGCGGAATACATCCAAACTTCGATGCGTGCGCTCGTGCATTAATTCTTGGTTTCGCGCATTGGGGTATAAGGTAGGAACTTTCAGGTTCCCAGGCCACTTCAAAGTGCCTACTTACATTTTGTAAGTCCTTCGCGTATTGTTGAACTATAAACAATACATCGAAAGAAGGTATCCGCTATGCATGAACAAACCCGCAATTTTCTGAAAACGATGGAAGGGCTCCCTGGCCTGCACACCTTATCCCCCGAACAGATTCGCAAGGTCGTCGTTGCAACGGCGATTTCCGAGAATTTCGAGCTTGCCGGAACGGAAGACATCACGCTGGACGGACCACACGGGCCGCTTGCAATAAGGATTTATCGCCCGACAGAAGGGAAGGCATTGCCCGTCATTGTGTTCTACCACGGAGGCGGGTTCGTCTTTAACGATATGAACAGCTTCGATCCGATGTGCGGCAAATTAGCGGCCGAAACCGGCCATGCGGTCGTATCGGTGGATTACCGTCTGGCACCCGAGTTTCCTTTTCCCGTTGCGGCCCACGAAGCGATTTATGCCGCGCAATGGGTGTACGAACAAGCCGCTTCGCTTGGCCTGGATCCGGACCGGATCGCAGTAGCCGGCGAAAGCGCCGGGGCGAATTTGGCGGCGGTTGCGGCTCAGGTCGCGCGCAATGAGGGAACGTTTAAGGTCACTTCTCAGATTCTGTTGTGCCCGCTAACCGATTGGTCCGGCGACTACGAATCGAAGCGCGCGTATGGCGAAGGTTATTTCCTGACGTCGGCATTGCTCGATTATTGCGCAGAGCATTACTTGCCGAATGCGGAGGATCGGACGAATCCGCTCGCTTCGCCGCTGCTCGGCAATCTAGAAGGGCTGCCGCCGGCGCTCATCGTAACCGCGGAGTACGACCCGCTACGCGATGAGGGCGAACGGTACGGGCGGAAGCTTGCGGAAAGCGGCGTCGAGGTCACGATGAAACGGTATGCCGGCATGATTCATTTATTTTATGCGCTGACCGATTTATTCGACGACGGCCATGACGTATACGATCTGATCCGCAGGGCTTTGCGGAAGATCGGATGATACGGAACGGATAGAAAGTCGGGGGTGGGGCTGTGAGATCGCGGCCTTTTTCCGTCGGATTGGCCCTTACACTTATTCTCTGGCCCTCTCGTTATCCCCCTTCGAGAAGTACGCCTCAATTTTTTTGCTGATTAGAAGTGATAGCACGATAAAAACAACGACATACGCGATCTCGATCGGGTTGTGAATGTAACGTTCCAGGTCGTACCCGATATACGAAACGGAAAATACCATAATCGCCTTGCCGAAGGCCGCCGCGATAAAGAACGAACGCAGCTTCATGCCCGACAGGGCGGCGGCGATATTGACGATGACGAAGGGGCCAAAAGGAAAAATGCTCAGTAGAAAGACATAGCTGAACGCGTTGCGTCGCACCCATCGGATGCTTTTTTCGATTTTCGGCTTTTGCGCCATCCGGACAAAATACCGGTGCTGCGCCACTTTGCGGATGATGAGGAAGGTCACGACGCAACCGCTCACGATGCCGATCCACGAATAGAGGAAGCCGAGCCACAAGCCGTAGACGGCTGCGTTCACGCCGACGATGACGAGGGTAGGCAGCGGCGGGATAAACGATTTCAGGAACGTTAGCGCAATGCCGGGCAGCGGCCCGAACGAGCGGAAATATTCCAGGAAATTTCTTAGGTTTTCTTCGGTCATGTAAGACATGATATCCATCTGTATGTGCACACCTGTTTCATAGAGGATAGGATCGATCTTGGGTTAAGCCCGCAAATATTCCATTAAAATCTTTTTCAAGACGGCAAGCTGGTTTTCCGGCTCCAGATCCGGCTCCAGCATAAGAATATTGCGTTGCAGCGACAGCTTCCTGGAGAACATGGCGAACGCGTTGACGACGGTCGTCAGCGTCTCTCTCACAGGCAGGCCGGGGCGCAAGGAGCCGTCCCGAACGCCGTCCTGGATAATCGACTGGAACACTTGGGATACTTTGCGGTACAGGTTGTTGAAACCCTCGATACCCTCCAGCGGCACCTGCGAATGCGCGGCGTAATTCTCGAAATCTTCAAGGAATTTGATATACCGATCGTCTTTTTCGACCAGAGGCACGCAGAAAAAATCGAATAAACGCTCCAGCTTCTCGATGCAAGAAACGGGCTGCTCGCTGACCGATTGAAATACGGCAAGCACTTTTTCGATTTGTTTGGTGGCGATGGTGACGATGAGCTTTTCTTTTTTCGGAAAATAGCGGAATAATGTTGCGATGCCGATATTGACCTCTTTGGCGATGTCGTGCATCGTCGCTTTTTCGATGCCTTTGTCGGCAAACACGCGTTCCGCAGCTTCTATAATATGCAGCTCGCGCTGCAGTTTATTGTCGTTTCGTTCTTGCTCATACCTTGTTTTCGGATCCATAATTTCGCTCCTACCTGATCTTCGCCAGGGCTATGATTTAATCCATATTATATCCTCTTGATTCCCGGGTCACAAGAAGGGCCTAGTTGCTGAGAGGATGGCTGAAGTCCTAACCGGGCTGCGTTCAAGAATGACAAAGAGACGTATCGGGATTCCGATGCGTCTTATTTTACATTTGACTGACAAAATATTCGGTAATACGATATGAGTTAGTGAAATCAATGAACGGAAGGAAACGATACAATGTCCGAGAATCACGAAATATTGGAGTTTATCCCCGACGAGAGCCGCCGCAGTCTGATGGCAGACTGCGAGAATTGCTTCGGCTTATGCTGCGTGGCGCTCCCCTTCGCAGCAACGGCGGATTTCGCCATCGACAAAGTCGCCGGCCAGCCTTGCCCGAACCTGCAAGCCGATTTCCGCTGCGGCATTCATACTGACCTTCGAAAGCGGGGCTTTCGAGGCTGCACGGTATATGATTGCTTCGGCGCAGGACAGAAGGTTTCCCAGGGCACCTTCGGCGGCCGTGACTGGCGGCAAGCCCCGGAAACCGCGAAACCGATGTTCGAGGTGCTCCCGATCATGCGGCAGCTTCACGAGATGCTCTGGTATTTGACCGAAGCGTTGACACTACAGCCGGCCCGTTCGATCCACGCTTCGCTCCGCTTGGCGATCGAGAAGACGGAACGGCTCACTCGCCTCAGTTCCGACGCTCTGATGGAGCTGGACGTGGCGGCACTCCGGGCGGGGGTCGGCGATCTGCTCCAGAAGGCCAGCGAACTTGCGCGGGCCGAAGCGCTGCGCAGGCAGAAGGGCTCCCCCAAGCGCAAGGTGACCCGCGGAGCCGACCTCATGGGCGCCAATCTTCGAGGGGCCGACCTCCGAGGCGCGAACCTGAGAGGGGCCTACCTCATTGCAGCTGACCTTAGAAAAGCCGACCTGAGAGCGGCCGATCTGCTCGGGGCCGATTTCCGGGATGCCGATCTTAGCGGGGCCGACCTCACCGGGAGTATATTCCTCATCCAAGCCCAGTTGAACGCGGCGAAGGGCGATGCCAACACCAAGCTACCGCCGTCGCTCACGCGCCCGTCGCACTGGATCGGTTAAAAACGCAAAAACAAGAGCGGAGAGACTGCCGATACGTTATCCGCTCTTGCCGTAACGGCTCTATCTTTAACACCAGTCATCCTCTGCATTGCTTGAGGCTTTCTTTTTCGGAAATATGTTTTTGTTTCATTACCTTAACGATTCTCGCACCATATTCGGGGGAGACAATCAAAGAAATATTGATTTTATCGTATGAAGAAGCATGGTGTCCTGCATAATTTAACGCACTTGCATGAACGATATGCCTGCGAGTATCGCCATTTATTCGTTCGATGCTATCAATCCGAGGACACATGGTGAAATCCGGGAAAGCTTTGCCGATTTCGGAAAAGTATTGTGTATACAACGTTTCTTCAAGCAGCTCTTCTTTGGAGGGCCCGTCGATTTCATACTTCCATCCTGCCAGGAGCCAATCGTAAAGTTCTTGCGAAATCAATCTAATTTTTAAATGATTCCGGGTGTATACGACATGGCTATTTTCTGTCGTGCATGTCTTCGTATTACTTTCGAAAACACACCTATATGTAGGTTCAATGATCACGACATCTTTGTTGTTTAGAGCTACTGGTATCCATCCGATTTTTGAAATAACCGTGAAGGCCCTTTTCCAGACAAACGAACGACTTGCATGGATGTAACGTCATGCATTGTGAGCGATTCAGTTTGCAATCCATTTTTCCAATAGAGGGTCGAGTCGGCTTGTGCCTTAGCTAGATGTATCGGGGAAAGACCAGCAAGCATTAGGAACAAAATCGTTAACAGTTTCATTTGAAATTCTTCACCTCAAATGGTAGTATTGCCCGACCTGGCAAAATCCATTGTTCCTTTTCGCTACGATATGGTAAACTAAGATTAATTCAAGTTAGTTAGTTGTATAACTTAATAAGGTGATGTGATATTATGGCGAAACCGAATATTGTAACAAAGCAGGAGTTAATTGAATCCGCCCAAAGATGCATTCAAGAAAAAGGTCTCGACAAGCTGACCTTCAGC
Source organism: Paenibacillus sp. sgz302148 (assembly GCF_056120465.1). Taxonomy (NCBI): domain Bacteria; kingdom Bacillati; phylum Bacillota; class Bacilli; order Caryophanales; family Paenibacillaceae; genus Paenibacillus; species Paenibacillus sp. sgz302148. The sequence continues at coordinate 62,190 of NZ_JBVYOJ010000027.1, read as the reverse complement.
GCGGTGGCTCAAGGCGCCGGAGTCACGCAGGGAACCGTTTATTATCATTTTCGGACGAAGGAACAACTGATGCTCGAAATCGTGCAATCCGTATGTGATGAATCCTGGCAATCCGTCCGGAACCTCCAAACGGCCGAGAACCTTGAAGAAACGATGATTCGGGCTCTGGAGGGCGCCCGCGACCGTTGTGCTTATGATTCCTTTTACCACACCTTGTTTTACTCGCTTGCCGTACATAGTTTGCAAAATCCATCGTTGCGGGAACGGCTGCGCGAAATGACGGAACGCGAAAATTCACATGTCGCTGCGATTTTGGAGGAACTCCCCCCGGCTTCGGACAGTTCGGGCATATCGTTAAAAAACCAGGCGATCATGATCAATGCGCTAATCGACGGCTTGGCCCTTCAAGCCTTGCTGAATCCCGATTTCCCGGCAGAAGAAATCTACTCCGAGCTGACCGCGTATGTTTCGAAATTCATGTCCGGCCATTCGGATAACAAATCTTGAAAGGGGCTAAATCATGCGGTTTTTTGTCTATGTCGGCTTCTTGCTATGGTTAGCGGCAACATTGCTTTTTCGAATATGGGGCGATGAGCTGATCAATCCCGATAAGCCATTGATCTGGTTATTGTTCGTGGTAGCTCCCGGCATGATGCTTATCCTGAAAGGTTTGTTCAATCATAGAAAAATCTCATCCGAAGACCGCCCGAAAGCAGCGCTGCTCATCGCCGTTCCGGGAATGATCCTCGATGTGTTCAGTACAGGCTTGCACCCATACGTGCTTCCGAATTTACCGGAATCCGACCTTTATTGGTTTTCCGCTTGGTTATTGTGGGTTTACTCCATGATCCTCCTTGGAGGCCTGACTGGGTCAAAGCCGGTTTCTAAAGCTTCATGATCATGCAAAAACGGCTGCCGCAAGGCAGCCGTTCGCAATATCGTTTTCAGCTTTCAGCTCGTGCATCGCGTCGGTTACTTATAGAGGATGTCGTCCTTCAAAGTAGCAACATGGGCGATGACTTGATCGATATCGGCTTCGCTGACGCCAAAATGCGCAAGAGCATCGTGAAGATGCTTCGCGATCGCATCGAAGTGTACCGGCTGCAAATTCATGCCTTGATGTGCTTTCGCCATCGATAACCCGGAATACTGATTCGGTCCGCCTAACGCAAAACTAATAAATTTGGTTTGATGTCTTCTTTGTTTTTCCATATCCGTATTTCGAAAAAAATGATTCACGGTATCGTCGGCCAAAATCAGCTCGTAGAAGTAATCAACCACTTTACTGATGGCAGGCTCTCCGCCGACTTTTTCATAAATCGTCGTTGCTGCTTCCATATGACCAACCTTTCCGCTGGATTCTAACCGTTAATCTTTCCTTTCGTCCCCGAAATCATGCCAAATTTTTTCTGCATGCAAGAACGGTTGCCTCGCGGCAGCCGTTTCCTGTATCAAAAGGTATATTGTGTTGACGTCATGTAGCTTTATCCGCCAGATAACGCGGTACGTCGGCGATCCGGAAGCCGCGCTCCGAATAAGCCCGAACGAGCCGGCTGTTCCGGACGAGAGCGTCGACGGAATGGCTGTCGGAGGAGATGAGGAACGAAACGCCGCGTTCCGCCGCATGGCGGATGATCGGCTCGTCAGGGGAGTTGTACCGGACGTTCAGCTCCAGAATTTTGCCGGATAAGGCGATCCGGTCGGCGATTTGCGGAATGGGCAGCATGTCGCTGTCGATGCCGAATTTCGCTAGCTCGGACAACGGATGGGCGATGATATCCACGTTCGGGTTGCTCAGCATGCCGTCGAACGCGGTGAGCCAATGCTCCGCGATATGGCTTTTTGGCGTATGGGCGGCTTCGGCTGACGCATAAAACCCGCCGGGCTTCGGAATGCGGTGAATCGATCCCAATACAAGATCGACGAGCGGATAGAAGGAAGGATCGGCATCGATGTCGCCGTCCAGCGTCAGAACCTTCGCTTCGATGCCGGAGTAGACGCGAATTTTGTTCCGGTACGTCAGCTTTAGCCGCTCCAAATGGTTTGCATAGGCAGGGACCCAGGCGCTTGTCCGCCAGACGTGATCGGTGATCGCGACGGCTTCATAGCCGATCCCGATGGCGGCTTCGATCATCTCTTCCGGCGTATGGAGGCCGTCCGAATAGTTAGAGTGCATATGAAGATCCGTGAGCATCGTAGAATACCTCCTCCCAATAACGCACCATGCGCGTCCCCCATTGTATGGACAGCTCCTCCTCGTCAATCGGCAGGCTTAGCGCCAGCTTTGCCGCAAGCGCGGGCAAATTGACGCCTGCCGCGGTACAATGGACGATCGTCCCTTGGATGCGCGGGTTGATTTCCACGATCTTCGGCTGACGATTGATGTCCCTTCGAACCTGTACCCCGATATTGCCATGCAGTCCAAGATGACGGACGGCGTCCGAGGCGTAATCGATAACGTCCTGCTCTTGCCGGATGATGCTTCGGGTCGTAATGCCTCCTGTTGTCGCTTGCCGCAAACGCGGTACCGCCACGATAACGCGGCCGTGGTCCGCGAGCAGATCCACGCTGTATTCTTCGTATGGCAGATACTCCATTACAAGCAGCTCCGGCAGTGTGTCACGGCCTTCGATAATGCGGTACAGCTCGCTTTGGCTCACATAAGCGGAATTCGGCTTTTCCCGGAACAGCAGCCCGAACCGGTCGACGGATGCATCGAGAATGTGAAAGCCCCGGCTTCCGTCGGAAACGGTAGGCTTGAAGCATACCGGTCTGTCGGGAAATCCTAACGCGGCAATCGCCTCCTTCAGCTGTTCTCCCGTCTGTACGGCCTGAAACGCAGGCACCGCCATGCCGGCCTGCTGAAGCTCGTGGTAGAGGACGTCTTTTTGGATGGACTTGCGCAAAGCGTCGACCGAAGAAACCGACACATGCGTACCTAGCCGTCTCAGATCTTCCTGGATGGCCGACAGCAGGATCAGCTCGCCCGTCACGAGCGAAAACAAGAGATCGATCTTTTGTTCGCCGCACACCCGGATAATCTCCGGGACAAAATCATCGTCCGCAGCTTTCGGACCAATGGCATAGGCATCGACCAGATGAAACCCCGGGGAGTCGGGGTTCGGGTCCATGCCATAGAGATAGCAATCGAAATCGCCGGCTGCGCGGAGCGACCGGATAACACCGGGGGCGGCCGGGGAGCCTGCTCCCGTTAACAAAACGCGGATGGTCGGTTTCATGATGGATCACTCATTTCAGCCGTTTATTATCAATATAGTCGCCACCCGGGTTTGCCGCTTCGGATGAGTAACCAAATCCGTTATAAATAGGATGGAGCATAGGAATCTCCGATTATGCCGCCATACATTATAGATAGAGCTGCCGACAGGTGAAAGGCAGTACGAAGAGAGGAAGGTGAAGCTCATTGGAAGGTATTGCGTACGAAAAGCAAAGAGTGATGATTCTGGCTCCCCATGCGGACGATGAAACGTTAGGCTGCGGCGGGGTCATTCAAAAATATATAAGCCGTCAATGTCCAGTGAGAGTGGTCATTGCCACCTTTCGGATCAAACGGTCGAAACGTTACAAAAAGGATTTGGCCGCTTACGCTTCTTATCAAGGGAACACCCGATTGGAAGAGCTGAAACAAGCGATGACGATTCTAGGCGTGTCCGATTACCGTATCTTATTCTTGGATGAATCCGACAAGCCTGCTTACGATAGCATGCTCGATGTGATGCCTCGCGCTACGCTCGTCGATCAAATCGAAAAACAAATCGCCGATTTTGACCCTACCGTCATCTACATCCCATCCATCACGAAGCATCAGGATCATGAAGCGCTCCACAGAGCAGCCGTTGCGGCGACCCGTCCCTATTACTGGAACGGTACGGTATACGTTTATGAGACGGACGGCGAGCTGGATTTTCGCCCCCAACTGTACATCCCGCTAAGCGAAGACGAAATGACGCGCAAGATGGATGCGCTGAAAGCTTACCAAACCCAGATGGAGAACCCGCGGCATCCGGTCCATGCCCAAAGCCTGCTGTATAAAGCGAAATTCCGCGGCAACCACATCTATGAGGATTATGCGGAGGCGTTTGAGGTGATACGGCTGCGGGGCTGATGACGAAAATGACTCTAAGGACCATGGATAGGAGGTGTTCAGGATGGAACCTGCAAGCCGCACACGACAACCGGGAGTCACAATCGTGACTTGCTCGATAAGACCTCGTTTTCTGGAGCATATGTTCCGCAATTATCAAAGGCAGAAATGGGCGAACAAGGAATGGATCGTCGTCGTCAACAGCCCTCATGCGAATATGGCACGTTATCGGGCGATGGCGCGGCGACTTCCGAACATCCGCGTTTTTTATCTCCCTTATCGATCGCTCGGGAAATGTCTGAATTTCGCTACCGCACGGGCAAACTATCCTTATATCGCCAAAATGGACGATGACGAATATTACGCTGCCCGTTATATCGAAGGCTTGATGCGAGCGTTTCGCGTTTCGAACGCGGATGTTGTCGGGAAACGCGCCATGTATATTCATTTAAGCGGGAAAGGGGTGATTATTCAAAGGTTCACGAAGGAAAACCAGTTTGTAAAATATGTGGCCGGAGGCACGATCACTTTTAAAAAGAGCGTTTGGAAAAAAGTGAAGTTCGCGGACGTTACCTTGGGAGAGGATGTCCGATTTTTACAAAGATGTCGAAGATTTGGGTTCAAGCTATATGCGGGCGACAAATACAATTTCTGTGCGCTCCGGCGCAAAAATTATAACAGCCATACGTGGAAAGTAAGCGACCAAAAATTTCTCGCTCATCCGAACACGAAAGTTGTTGCGTATACGAACGATTACAAATCGATCGTCGATCGTTGATCGCCCCGTAGCAAAACAAGTAAGTGAAAAGCGGTCCGGAACGCGGAAAATGTTCTAGACTGCTTATACATATACGGAAGTATGCACGAGCAACGCATGTTTTCCAAAATCGGGATCCGTGAGAGCTCGCAAGCCAACCTGCGGATGGCGGTTCAAGCCACGTAGGCTGAAGAGCGGCAAAATTCGGGGAACGAAGAAGAACAGGTTGTCGATGTTCTTCTTCGCACGAGGAGCCAACCAGTATTCTGGTTGGCCTTTTATTGCTGCAGCTGTCTTATGAAAATACTACTTCCAGCCCCATTTTTTAAAGATTTGATGAGATTCTTCCGTTCTTAGATAATCAATAAATTGCTGTGCCTCTTTTTTCTGATCGGTGATTTTCGTCAGGGCGATCGGCGTTCCGCGATAGAGCTTTTCTTCTTCGGGCAGTTCGACCAGGTCGGTCACATCCTGGAGCCGGTAATGCCATGATTCGTAGGTAATCCAGGCATCCAGGCTGGAATTCGATTTCCATCGTTCAATGGCTTCGGCACTCGACTGTACAGAAAGGTTAATATTTTGGGAAATGCCGTCGATCAGCCCTTTTCTGCCTGCCAGGTCTTCCCATAGGCCAAGCTGGCCCGCCCCGTTCACGTCGATGATTTTTACTCCCTTTTTCGTTAAATCCTCCAGGCTTTCAATCTTCTTAGGATTTCCTTTCCTCACCAGTATCCCTGCAGCACGCGGGTAAAGCTCCGTACGTGTTTTCGTTTCGATCATTTCAGGGTGGTTAAGGATGAAGTCCTGCAGCATATACTCGGAACCGCCGAAAATAAGATCTGCATCTTGTTTCGCCTGGCCGATCCATTTGCCCTCCGGTCCGGCTGTTACTTCCACCTTGATTCCGGTTTCAGCTGAAAAATGTTCAGCAGCTTCCTTGAACGGTCCAAGTGGTCCGCCCGGTCCGTACGCCCGGATGACATGATCGCTTTGGCTGGAATTTGGTGTCGCCTGGGACGCCGGCTTACTGTCCATTTTGGCATAGACTGACAATCCTGCTGCTGTAATGACAAAGAGCAGTAAAAATAATAGGAACACGGTCTTCTTCATGATTCTTCCTCCATTTCAATACATGATTTTTGCCGGAACTATTAAAGGAAACGAAGGGAGACTGTAAACGGTTTGATGAAAGGCCGGCTCAGTCTACTTTAGATTCTTGGATGATCCTTGACCGGGACGAAAATATCGGCGTTATATTTGCTTTCTTCCTCTCCGAAAGCAAACACTTCAAAGGAAACGAGATTCGGATTCGCCTCCAATCCGTTGTCGCTTATGTACGTGTGGATCAGAGCATAAGGATCGGCATCCTTCGAGTGTGCACGCACGTAACGGCCTGCCGGGACGGTAAAGGCGATCATGCCTTCCGGGATCACGTCCAGTTCCGAAACTTCCATGCAGTAGATATAAGTGAACAAGACATCGTTTGCGAAATGCGGGCAAACATAATGCGTCGAATCGACGATGTTCGAAATCTCGTTTTTCCGTTCCATAAACAAGCGGTTAGCCCCGCCAATGCCCCTCACGTCTTGAAAAGATGACGTCGCCGCGACGCCTACGAACTTTTTCTCATCCAATCGAACGAGTTGAACGGGAGAATTGCTTGTTCTCGCACCCATCTTCATTCGAGCCTCCTTATCGTCTCTTAATATTTTCAAAGATAACGGGATCGCACCGGGCTTATAGCTGCCGGGAATAGGATAGCTTGTGGCGTTAGCGTCCATAGGAATGCCTCCTCGCTCTAGGCTTCTTCTTTCCTCATTGTAGCATGCCGCGACGGCGGCCTTATGTCATTTTTTCTCATCCTACTTGGAATAAAAAATAAAAATAGGCTAGAAGATGTTGACAGTCTGGTTCATGTGTTGTATGGTTAATTACATGAGTAACTAACCGATGTGGTGGTGGGAAAGATGGTGCTTATGATGGACGACAGCCGCCCGATCTTCGTGCAGATTGCCGAGCGTATCGAAGACGATATCATTGAAGGCCGATTGCCGGAGGAGACTCAAGTTCCGTCGACGAATCAATTCGCTTCTTTTTTTCAGATCAATCCGGCGACGGCGGCTAAAGGCGTGAATTTGTTGGTGGACGAAAACATTTTGTACAAAAAGCGGGGGATCGGCATGTTTGTGGCGACAGGAGCGCGCGCCAAGCTGATGGAAAAGCGCAAGGAGCATTTTTACGAGCAGTACGTCGTGGCAATGATCCGCGAAGCCGAGAAGCTCGGCATTACGAAAGAACAACTGACGGACATGATCCGGAGAGGAGACGGGGCGCAATGAAAAACGTCGTCGAAGTGAAAGGGTTGACCAGAGCATACGGCAGCGTCAGAGCGGTGGACAATGTCACCTTCACGCTGCAAGCAGATAAAATCTACGGGTTGCTTGGCCGGAACGGGGCCGGAAAAACGACGATCATGCATATGCTGACGGCGCAGCTGTTTCCAACCAGCGGTGAAATGACCGTATTCGGAGAAGCGCCCTATGAGAACAATCGCGTACTAAGTCAGGTTTGTTTCATTAAGGAAAGCCAGAAATACCCCGACCACTTCCGCGTGGCCGATGTGCTGGCGCTATGCCCGGACATTTTCCCGAATTGGGACCAGGAGTTTGCCGACCTTCTGCTGAACGATTTCCATCTGCCGCTGAAGCGGCGGATGAAGAAGCTGTCGCGCGGCATGCTCTCCTCCGTGGGGGTCATCATCGGTTTGGCCAGCCGAGCGCCTTTGACGATATTCGACGAGCCTTACTTGGGGCTCGATGCGGTTGCCCGAGGCTTGTTTTATGACCGGTTGATCGAGGATTATGCGGAGCATCCGCGGACGGTCGTTCTGTCGACGCACTTGATCGATGAAGTGAGCCGGATTCTGGAGCACGTAATCGTCATCGACAACGGCAAAATCATTCTCGACGAAGAAACCGACGTACTTCGCGGCCGGGCTTATACCGTCGTAGGCCAGGCGGCCAAGGTCGAAGGGTTCGTCGCAGGACTTACGATGATCGACCGCCAGCCTCTCGGCGGGCTGCTTTCGGCTACGGTGATAGGCAACCTGGATGGCAGAACCCGCCAGCAAGCCGAAGAGCTCGGACTGGAGCTCGCCCCGGTGTCGCTGCAGCAGCTGATCGTCCATCTCACGAAACAAAATCAAGATCATAAGGCGGTGGAACATCGATGAATCGAATCGCAACGGTCATGAAAATGCACGCAAGGGATAAATTGACGTGGGTACTCGTTCCTTGGTGCTTCGTATTGTTTGCCAGTTTTTTTGTGAATCTGTTGATAGGTATTCTCGTCAAGACGGAACAAGGCATATACAGCGGGGGACTATCGTCGATATTCGTCTATTTGTTCGTGCTCGGTGTCATGACACTGGCCCAGACGTTCCCGTTTTGCCTCGGCCTCAGCATGCGGAGAACGGATTATTATTTCGGGACTTCGATCATGTTCGTGTTATCCGGCGTGGCGATCGCTACAGTTCTGCTGCTGCTTTCCGTTGTCGAAGGCGATATCCTGAAAGGTTGGGGGGTGAATGTCCATTTCTTCAACTTGCCGTATTTAAGCGCCGGCACCTTGGCGGACCGGTGGTGGGCGTTGTTCGGTACCGCGATGCACCTCGTTTTCTTAGGTTTCTTGATCAGTTCGATTTACCGGCGTTTCGGCCGAATGGGTATGTTCATGCTGTTCCCGCCGGTGATTCTGCTGACGTCCATACTTGGTTTCCTATGCACGTATTTCGGCTGGTGGACGGACATTTTCGCCTGGTTCGCCCGGCATACCGCCGCTCAGCTGGCATCATGGGAGTTCGTAGTCGCTGTCATTTACGCCATACTGTCCTTCCTGATGATTCGCAAAGCAACCTTCTCGTGACCGTGGGTTCAAAGCTTGCCGTCCGACATCAAGTCGGGCGGTTTTTTTCTGATCGGAAAGACATTGATCGAAGCGTTGAAAGGAACAGGCATAAGGAAGCCTGCGCAGTCCCGTGTGGTAACTGCATCCCGGACTAAGGTCCGCGATGCTTGAGCCGATATTGGTGCGGCGTGGAGCCGGTTTTGCGCTTGAAGATGCTGTGGAAAAACTTAGGGTCCTGGTACCCGGACAGCTCGGCGATATAGGGGACTTTAAACGACGTTTCCCGCAGCAGACGACATCCCCGTTCGATCCGGATATTTTGCACATAAGTTAGGAACGTCACGCCGCAATACCGCTGGAACATGCGCTGCACGTGCCCGGTAGTTACGTTCAGCTGTTCTGCGAGCTGTCCGATCGTAAATTGGGATTCGCCGCAGCGCCTATGGACGATGTTCAGCATCTCTTCGAATAGCGGATCCTGCCGCCGCGTGTCCTCGGCACCGAACAGATGGCGGTCGAGCAGGCCGAGCAGCTCCATCAGCTTGCCGCACAGGAGCGTCGAATAGCTGTCCGCCTTGCGGATATATTCCGAGTACAGGCCGGTAAAGAGCAAGTGGAAATCACCGCTTCGGTCGGTAGTTTTCAGCCAAGGAGCGGGAGCGTCGGCCTCCTGTGGCGCCAGGCAATCCAGCAGTCTGCGTGGCATCGGAACCGTCTCGGCCCATTTCATTATCGTATGCGGTTGAAAAATGCAGTTGTAAATGACGATCGGTTCCTTCGATGAAACCGCGGTCGGCCGAAACACGTGCGTCGTCCCGACGGGCAGGACGAAAATATCGCCTTTTTCGGCGGCAATCCGTTCTTCGCCGATATAATGGAACCCGCGGCCCTCCGCGACATAGTTGATTTCCACAAAATCGTGCGAATGCTGCGGCGTATCGAACGACTCCACGATGCGGTTGACGAATATATTCTCGTTATCGTCCAGAAACGATTCGACCTGGAGCATCACGAACGAACCTTTTTTCAATGGAAGCCCTCCTTAACGGACATCAATCCCCTCCTAAAAATACACCGAATGCCCTACTTTTTGCAATCCTTCGTTCGTTATACTCGAAGCATGAATGCTATACAGCGTATAAGGAGGAAGGATGAAGTGAACTTACGCGTTATCGATTTACGCAGTGAATATGTCCGGAACCCGCTTGGCATCGGCCCGATTCGGCCGAGATTGAGCTGGAAGCTGGAAACAGCCGAAGACGAGCGGCACGTGATGCAGGCGGCCTACCAGGTTCAGGTTGCCAAGGAAGATCCTGATTTTAACCGGCTGGTCTGGGATAGCGGGAAGGTCGAGTCCGATCGGTCCGTTCATGTCGAATATGCAGGCGAGCCGCTTGAGGAACGTACCCGGTATTACATCCGTGCACGGATTTGGGATCGCCGGGGAACAGCCTCCGATTGGAGCGTGCCGGCCTTCTGGGAGACCGGCATATTCGCGGAGGACAGCTGGCAGGCGTCCTGGGTGACCTGCGATGCCGAACGGCAAGGCTGGGATCCGGATGCGGGCTATTTGCTGCGCCGTGAATTCCGGATCGATGGCGCCGTGAAGCGAGCCAGAGCGTATGCTACCGCGCTCGGCACATACCGTCTTGAAGTCAATGGCCGCAAAGCGGACGACAACCTGTTCGCTCCGGGCTGGACAAGTTACAACAATCGGTTGCAAGTGCAGACGTACGACATTACCGGGCTGGTCGGCGAAGGCGGCAATACGATCGGCGTCATGCTGGCGAAGGGCTGGCATAATAGCGTGCTCGGCTGGGAGAACAACAACGGCTATTACGGCTCGCCAAGGGCGGCGCTTGTTCAGCTGCACGTGCAGTACGAGGACGGCCGCGAGACGGTGATCGGCTCGGACGGCAGCTGGCAGGCAACGACCGGACCGGTGCGGATGTCGGAAATTTACGACGGGGAAACGTACGACGCGCGACTTGAGATTGCGGACTGGAGTACGCCGGGTTCGAGTAGCGTGGACAGCCGCAAGGCGGAAGCGGGAACCGGGAATGGAGTTGGCCGCGAGGCGGGAGCGGGGAGTGGGAGCGGGGCTGAACGCAAGGCGGAAGCGAGAGCGGAGGCCGAAGGCATCGGCAGCAGCGCGGTAGAGGTTGTCGATGCAGCCGTAGGTTGGGTGCAGGCGTCGGTATATGAGTATCCGAAGTCGATGCTCGTCTGCCAGGAGAACGAGCTGCCGAAGGTGATGCACGAGCTGAAGCCGATCGCCCTGATCGTTACGCCGGCGGGAGAGACGGTGCTCGACTTCGGCCAGAACATGGTCGGCACCGTTCGTTTCACGGTACGCGGCGCGGCCAAGGGCGAAGAGGTCGAGCTGCGCCATTTCGAGGTGCTGGACCGCGACGGCAACGTTTACACCGACAATCTGCGGAAAGCGAAGCAATCGGCACGGTACATATGCCGCGGAGCTGCCGAGGAGACGTATGAGCCGCAATTTACGTTCATGGGCTTCCGTTATGTGCACATCGTCCGCTATCCCGGCGAGCTTAGCCTCGACGACTTCACGGGCAGCGTCATCTACAGCGGTATGGAACCGACCGGCACGTTCGCTTGCTCCGACGAGCTGGTGACGCAGCTGCAGCGCAATATCGTATGGGGCCAGCGCGGCAACTTCCTCGACGTGCCGACCGATTGCCCGCAGCGCGACGAGCGGCTCGGCTGGACCGGCGACGCGCAGGTGTTCATCCGAACCGCCTGCTTCAACATGGGCGTGGCGCCGTTCTTCACGAAATGGCTGCGCGACTTGAAGGCGGACCAATTGCCGAACGGAGGCGTTCCGCCGGTCATTCCGAACATATTCCCGGACGGAGGAGGCGCACATTCCTCTTCGGCTTGGGGCGACGCGGCGGTCATCTGTCCGTGGACGCTGTACCTCTGTTACGGCGACACGCGCATCCTGGAGGAGCAGTTCGACAGCATGAAGGCGTGGATCGACTATATTCGCAGCCAAGGCGAGCAGGAGACGCTGTGGAACACCGGCCATCACTACGGCGATTGGCTTGGCCTTGACGCCAAGGAAGGCAGTTATGTCGGGGCGACGCCGACCGATCTGATCGCCACCGCGTATTTCGCGTATTCGACGGACTTGTTCGCGAAGTCGGCCGAATTGATCGGCAGGGCCGAGGTGGCCGCCGAATACCGCGCCCTGCACGGGCGTATCGTCGAAGCGTTCCGGCGCGAGTTCGTAACGCCGGGCGGCCGTCTCTGTTCGCCGACGCAAACGGCCCACGTGCTGGCGCTCATGTTCGGCCTCGTCGAAGGCGAGACGAAGAAGCGTGTCGCCCGCACGCTCGCGAGGCTGGTCGAGGACAACGGTGTAGCGCTGACGACGGGCTTCGTCGGGACGCCGTATCTGTGTCTCGTGCTGACGGAGAACGGCTACAACGACTTGGCGTACCGGCTTGTGCTGCGCAAGGAATATCCGTCGTGGCTATATTCGATCGGCAAAGGGGCAACGACGATCTGGGAGCATTGGGACGGCATCAAAGAGGACGGAACGTTCTGGAGCCGGGATATGAACTCGTTCAACCATTATGCGTACGGCTCGGTTGGCGAATGGCTGTACCGTGTCGTGGCAGGCATCGATACGAGCGAGGCGGAGCCGGGCTACAAAGGGATCGTCATCCGGCCGCTGCCCGGCCTGAGCGTAGGCATCACCTCCGCCGAGGCGACCTACGCGTCCATGTACGGCACGATCGCTTCGTCCTGGAGTATCGCGGATGGCCGGATGCGGCTCGACGTCACGATTCCGGCGAACACGACGGCAACGATCGTGCTGCCGGCGGCAGACCCGGACAGCGTGACGGAGTCCGGTGCCGCCGCCGCTGCTGCCGCGGGTATTCTCTCCGCGGAAACGGTCGCGGATGGCCTGAGGCTCTATGCGGGATCGGGGCAATACCGGTTCGAGTTCGCCGTATAGCAATGAAACGATCAAAATTAAACCCCTCGGACGAGCAGCCGAGGGGTTTTGCCTTACTTTTATTGCATGCAGTACAGCAAGATTGCCTCCATCCTGCCGATTTATCGCAAATTGTTGCATGGCGTGCAGGAATAGCGGTGAGAACGGGCAGTACATATCGAAATTGTTGTATTGCATACAGGATAACGTAAAGCAGTAGTCGATTCTCTTTTGGGGTCTCGAAGCTGGCAACCCGTATTTCCGTCTGCGCAGCGCCACATCGGATTAATGCAGCGAAAGCATGGCCGCCATGTCTTCTTGCGCGTCGCCGATCAGCTTCAGGCCGAATTTTTCGACGAGGACGTTCAAGACGCCTTCGTTAATGAATTCCGGCGCCTTCGGACCGATCCGGATATCCTGGATGCCTAGGCTGAACAAGCCTAATAGAATAGCGACGGCCTTCTGCTCGAACCATGAGAGCACGATGCTCACCGGCAATTCGCCCACGCTGCAGCCAAAAGCGTCGGCAAGCGCCAGTGCGATTTTGACCGTAGAGCCGGAGTTGTTGCATTGGCCCAAATCGATGTACCGCGGAATGCCGGTGCCGGGGACCGTGCCGTAATCCACTTCGTTAAAGCGGAACTTGCCGCAGGACGTCGTCAGGATGACCGTGTCGCTCGGCAGCGATGTCGCCAACTCGCGGTAATATTCGCCGCCCGAACCCGGGGCGTCGCAGCCGGCGATGACGAAGAAACGTTTGATCAAGCCGTCTTTAACCGCCTGGATAATTTCCGGCGCGAGTCCGATGACCGTTTCGTGGTGATAGCCGGTCGTCAGCACCAGCTCGGAGTCGATATTCGCTTCCGGCAGATCAAGCGCCCGCTTGATCAGCGGGGAGAAGTCGTCGCCGACGATTTTCGTCACGTTCTCAAGGCCGGCTACCTCATAGGAGAAGAAGCGATCCGCATACGTACCCTTGATCGGCATGACGCAATTCGTCGTCGCCAAAATCGCTCCCGGGAACTGCTCGAACAGCCGGCGCTGGTCGTACCAGGCTTTCCCGATGTTTCCTTTGAGATGCGGATATTGCTTCAGCTTCGGATACCCGTGGGCCGGCAGCATTTCGGAGTGGGTATAGATGTTGATGCCTTTGCCTTCCGTCTGCTTCAGCAGTTCTTCCAGTGCATACAGGTTGTGCCCCGTCACGACGATGCATTTGCCTTCGATTTTGTTTTGCGGCACCGTGACCGGCTGCGGAATGCCGAAGTGCGTCGTATGCGCGCGGTCGAGCACGTCCATGATCCGCACCGCGGCATTGCCGACTTTCATGGCCATATACAGGTGTTCTTGCAAGTTGAAATTGGAGTTGGTCAATGTCAGATACAGTGCTTCGTGCGTAATTTTATCTACTTCCGGGTCGGAGTAACCTAGCTGTCTGGCGTGCGTCGCATAAGCGGCAATTCCCTTCAGCGCAAAAATGATCGTATCCTGCAGACTTGCGATCGTTTCGTCTTTTCCGCATACTCCGATCACCTTGCAGCCGCCCTTCGGCGTTTGTTCGCATTGGTAACAAAACATGAGGCATCCTCCATTCGGCGATTCGCTAAGTTCTCTTACAAACCTAGCTTATCAGAAGCGGGAGGAGATGAATGTGACGATACTCACATCGTTTCCGGCAAAATGGTGACAGCCATGGCTCGATATGGGTTCGATATGGGTGGATACTGCGCAGGTGAGTGCCGCAGTGCCAATTTTGCTTGCCGATAGGCCGTTTAGCCGAGCTAGAAATGAGCTGGTTTAACCGACATCCTGCTTGCTTCGGCTGTCCGGAATGGCAAAAGATACGGTTGTCCCTTCACCCGGTTTGCTGCGAATAGACAAGCCTTGGCCGTACATTTGGGTGAGCCGCCGGTTCGTGTTGGCAAGTCCGATTCCGCCCTTTCCGTGCATGGATGGGCTCAACAGTTGAATCATTTGATCTTGGTCCATGCCCTTGCCGTTATCTGCAACTTCAAACAGCGTAAAGCCGTCCTGGCGGGTAATCCGAATGAGAACCGTACCGCCTTCGGGTCGGCAAAGGAGGCCGTGCCTGACCGCATTTTCGACCAGCGGCTGTATCGTAAGCGGAGGGAGAAGCAAGCCGATGTCCGCTTCAACCTCCCACTCGATCGACAACCTGTCCTCGAACCGTTCATGTTCGATATATAAATAGGCTTCGGCGAGCTCCAGCTCGCGGGAAAGCTCGACCAGCTCCCCGGTATTCAAGAAATTGAAGCTGATCCGCAAAAAGGATGCGAACGCATCGCCCAGCTTGCGCATTTTGTCGGTATCGATATCGCTGAGGGCCATAATGGAATTCAGCGTGTTGAACAGAAAATGCGGATGAATTTGCGCCTGAAGGTAGGCGGCCTCCATACGCAAACGTTCGTTAATGGATTGCTTCAGCATGGTTAATGCCTTGATGCGGTACTTTAGCTCCAAGGCGTCAACGGGCTTCGTTACGTAGTCGTTCGCTCCCGACGCGAATCCGGTGTAGATATCGGCAGGTTGGCTGCGCGCGGTCAGCAGCAGAACCGGGAGCTCCGACACGGAATAATGCTCCCTCACTCTTTGCGTCAGCTCGTAGCCGGACATCTGCGGCATCATAACATCGGCAATGATCAGGTCCCATGACTGCGTACCAAGCAACTCCAGCGCTTCGCGGGCTGAACTCGCCGTCGTGATGCGATACGGCTCCGTCGAGAGAATGCCGACGAGTACGTTCAGGTTGACAGGGTCGTCATCCACAGCCAAAATATTCGCCTTTCGGTCATGCCATAGCGGCGGGATCGACGCGGAGGCGGCCGCTTCACGGATCGCCGGGTTCGGAATCATAAGCCCTGCGGCCCAGTCTTCCGTGTCGTCCTTCACCGGGTGAAGTTGAAGCGGGCTTTGCACAGGCGAAGGGCTCGACGATTGCGCTATCGGCAGACTAAAGCTGAATACCGAACCTTTGCCCTCCTCGGACCGAACCGTTATAGCGCCTCCGTGCAGCTCCACAAGCTGCTTGCAAATGCTCAATCCAAGTCCGATTCCTCTTCCGTCGCTTATGCCGTAAGCCCCTTGTTCATAAGGGAGGAACACCGTCGCCTGCGTATCCTCATTCATGCCGACGCCGGTGTCGGCAACATGGATCACGGCCTGCCCGTTCCGCGTTTCGGCAGAAACGGAGATCGTCCCTTCCTCCGTATATTTGAGTGCATTGTGCAGCAAGTTGTACAACACTTGCACGAGTCTTTTCTCATCGGCCATGACGGGCGGCATCGATTCCGCGATACTGCAATACAGCCGGACAGGTTTGCCCTCGGTCATAAATTCGAGCATGCCGATGACGCCGGGAACGACCGCTTGAATCCGCAAAGGCTCCTGCCGAATCACAATCCGATGCTCCTGAAGACGCGCGACGTCGAGAAGATCGCCAAGCATATGCGACATGCGGCGGCTGATCGTGAGCAGCAGCTCCATATCTTTTAGGCTGCTTTTGTTCAGCTTCGTTTTCTCTTTGGTGACAACGGTCTGGGCGATATTCATAATGCCGTGCAGCGGCGTCCGCAGCTCATGCGAAGTATTGGCGAGAAACTGGTCCTTCAGTTTGTCGGCTCTTCGCAGCTGCTCGTTCAGCTTGGCGTTTTCCCTGGAATTACGGATGAACTTCTTAAACCAATAGGCAGAAAAGCCGGTCAGGGCCACGATGATATCGACCGGATAATAAACGGTGGTCACTTCTTTCGCGTACTCCGCGATGCTCCATAACAAGTTGGATATGATACCCGCCGCGGTCACCAGCAAGAAGACGACGTCTTTGTCTGCTTGTTTTTTGAAAATTAACGTTCCGACGATATACACAAACCAGGCAAATGGGATCATATACAAAGCGAGAAAGAACTTCAAATCGATGAATCCGTTTGCCCATGATGCGGGTGCGGCCAGCAGAAATCCCGAAACGGAAACGAGCGCCGCGATGTAGGCAAGCAGCCATGCACGCCGTGGCGGAGCCGAAGATAACTTTTGGAATAGCAGCAGGATAAATAAATTTTGCCACAAGAGGGAAATCAGCCTGATCTTGATCGCCCATGTATAATTGATCGGCAGCCATAACAAGAGGACGTTGTCATGACCGATCAAAACCGCAATGCCAACCGACAGCGTCAACAAGCCCATAATGAATAAAGATCGCTCTTTAGGATTGAAGACGTAAAGGATAATTGCATACAAACCGTGAAGCAGCAAAATAAGAAACGTAACGAGTTGAAAACCGATCGAGTACCAACGTACGTTGTGGATCGCAGCCTGGGAGCCGAAGCGAAGGGAACGCAAAATCCCTCCGTTATACGGTTCGTCGAAGTTGGCGGCACGAATGAGCAGCTCAATCTCCCTCCCTTCCGCAGTGTAGGAAGCTGTGTAAGAAACATTGCTTGGGGTATATTCGGTCGCGTTCGTGGCTAGCTTGCCGATTCC
This sequence comes from Paenibacillus sp. sgz302148, assembly GCF_056120465.1. Lineage (NCBI taxonomy): Bacteria > Bacillati > Bacillota > Bacilli > Caryophanales > Paenibacillaceae > Paenibacillus > Paenibacillus sp. sgz302148. The sequence continues at coordinate 44,958 of NZ_JBVYOJ010000027.1, read as the reverse complement.
GCTTGACTTCATCCCGTTTATTTCAACTTCCGATGAAGCTTGTATTCCATTGAGCCAAAATTCGACAGGCTGCTTCGGCGGATCGATCAGAATGCGCAGCCGATACGTTCCGTACCCGTATGAGGAGGCGGAGTCGTCATTCAGCGCGCTTCCCCAATCTCCCGGAACTTGAATGCTCCGGATTTGGTTCTCCTTCAATCGTACATCTTGGCTCGAGAGGAATTGATTGGGGTAAAATTGCCATTCCCCGTCCAAAAAGAAAGAGGGGGATTTGTCCAAATCGTATCCGCGCAAGTCGAGAACGCCGCCGGCGGCACGCGGGTGATCCAATGAATAAAACAGATTGGACCACGCCCACCGTAGGCCAAGGAGCAGGCTGAACAATAAAATGAGGATCGTTATATATTTGAGTATGGTCATATTTTTCGTTGGCATCATAAACCATGGAGTTCGACGTCTATAACGTATTTCCTTTAAACATGCTCCATTCGTTTTTTTATTGGTTCCCCTCCGGCCGGGCCCGATTGTTACGGTTTTGTGCCTGGCGTTGACTTGCGCAACTGGATTCGGGTAGCCTAAAAACAATGCATGCTGCCGAGGTGCAGCAGGTTTGAACCGCAACGGAGGCATCACCGATGAAAAATCCATTGAAGCAAGAAGCGGAGTCTTTTATCCGCGCATGTTATGAAGAGCTTGGCAAATCGGCGGAGGAAGCGGAACGCCGTATTCAAGATATAGATGAAGCGATACGCCGGCACGGGACTTACGATCATACGTACGAAGAGCTGGCGCACGGCGCCAAGATGGCTTGGCGCAATTCGAACCGGTGCATCGGCCGGTTGTTCTGGAACCGGCTGCACGTGTTCGACGCGCGTGAAGCGGCAAGCGCCGAGACGGCCGCCGCGGCACTGCTGCGCCATATCGAATTTGCCGTGAACGGCGGCGAAATCCGCCCGGCGATTACGATTTTCAAACCGGCGAATCCTGGGGAGCTGTTCGGGCCGATCCGGATCTGGAACCACCAGCTCATCCGGTACGCCGGTTATGAGCAAGCGGACGGCCGCATCATCGGTGATTCGACGTCCGTCCGGTTCACGCAGGTTTGCGAGGAATTGGGCTGGCGCGGCGCAGGCACGCCGTTTGACGTGCTGCCGCTTGTCGTGCAGGAGGACGAAGGCAAGCCGCAATGGTTCGAGTTGCCGCGCGAAGCCGTCATGGAAGTGCCGATCCGCCATCCGGAGCTGGATTTGTTCGGCGCGGACGAGGTGAAGTGGTACGCCGTTCCGATCATCTCGGACATGAAGCTTGAGATCGGCGGCATCCAATATACGGCGGCGCCGTTTAACGGCTGGTACATGGGAACGGAAATCGGCGCCCGCAACTTGTCCGACGAGGCCCGGTACAACCTGCTGCCTCGGGTCGCCGTAGCGATGGGGCTGGACACAAGCTCGAGCGCTTCCTTATGGAAGGACCGCGCGCTGGTGGAGCTTAATGTGGCCGTGCTTCATTCGTTTCGCGAAGACGGCGTGAGCATCGTCGACCACCATACGGCGGCGCAGCAGTTCGGAGCGTTCCAGAAAAACGAGGAGAAGGAAGGCCGCGGCGTCACGGGGCGTTGGTCCTGGCTCATCCCGCCTCTCTCGCCGGCGACGACCGACATTTTTCATCGTTCCTATGAGGATACGGTCGTGACGCCGAATTATTTGTATCAGGACAAGCCTTATACGTAAATGGCGCGAAGCGTTGGACCGAATCGCCGTCCCTAACGTTCCTACGTCAGGAAGTTATTTCTTTCCATCGGGACGCGAGGTTAGAGAGGTCATTCACAAAAAACTTCATCAGATTAGGACGTCTTCGTACGGCGAGCGGATGGTAGGTGAACCCGATAGGGATCCCTTGATATTCATTCCAGCTCCCTCGTAATGCCTTAACGCTTGCTTCCTCCATCCAAGGAAACAATGCTTCCGCAACGACATTCCCGAATCCAAACAGGAGAAGCGGCTGCTTCTCCTGGAATTGCAGCTGCAGATGCGAAGCGCATGCCTCTCTCGCAACCGGCTTATTATACGCGCGGATAGGTCTGCATTTCAGTAAATAGGTGACGTAGACGGAGCCGATATCTAGGCCTGCTTCCCACATGCCGCGCTGAAGCGTCTCGCGGGTCCCGCACAGGAATGATTGTCCTTGCCGATCTTCTCGAGCTCCAGGGTTATCCAGGAGCAGCATGATCGGGGCGTTCGGATTCCCTTCGCCCCATATTACGCGGGTTCGTTGAAGGGAGAGCTCGCAGCGTTCGCATTGTTGCGCATGCGGCGGCGCAGCTTCCTCGGGCAAGATTAAGAATGGTTCATCAGTACGGTCATCAGTACGGTCATCAGCACGGTCATCAGTATGTGTCATGGGATGCTGCCCCTCCTTCCTATACTTCTCAGCATGCCCGGGAACTCACGAAATATCGCAATAAAAAAGAAAGACAAAAGCCAAGGGAACGAATTCGCCTTGTCTCTTGTCTTAGTTGCATATAACGTTACGCCGGAACAGCCTGCAAATCGTTTCCGGCAATCAGACCCCGACACCTTGAATGACCGCCTCGCGAATCGTCGCGTCGGCGGGCCCGCCATGAGCCAACTCCAGCGCCCATAAGACGGCGCCCGCCGCAGGCGGAGCCTGGAGCAGGATGAAGCGACAGGGCTGGCCGGCAAGCTCCCGGACGTAGGCCTTGTACCGGTCCCGCATGACCGGCGATTCCGCCTTCACCCAGACGGAACCGGCCATGACGATATCGACGGGCTCCTCCGTGCCGAAGTCGAGATTACGCAGGCAGCCGACCGTCGAATAGGCCATTTGCCGTGCGGAGCGGTCCACGATGCCACCGGCGACGACGTCGCCGGCCTCGGCCGCAGCGAGCAGCACGGACACCAGCTCGGTGTAAGGCAGCGACCGCGATACCATGCCTTCGACGACGCGTTCCATGAAATGCTCCTTGTCCGGCGCGCCGAGCAGCGTCATGGCGGGCTCCGTCATCGACGTGCTTGGTCCGAGGCGGTAGAACGCGTCATAGACCGAGCGGAGCAGCATGCGGGTCAAATAGTAGCCGCCGGCTTCGTCGCCGGACAGCTCGCTGCCGACGCCCCCGACTTGGAGCCGGCTGCCGCTTGGCGAGATGCCGCCCGTGCAAGCACCGGAGCCGTTGATGGAGCAGATGCCATACCCTTTGTCGCTGCCCGCCTTGATGCCGAGAAAGGAGTCGTTGTCCATCGCGTAGTTCGTGAAGCCGATGCGCTCGATGACCTGGTTCAAGTTCATTTTCTGGGATGGGATGTCGGCGCCGGCCAGTCCGAAGGCACCGGCGGCAACGTCGCTCATCGCTAGCCCGTTCTGCGACAGCAGCTTTCCGACATTGTCGTTCATGATGCGAAAGGCGCTCTCGTAGCCGTCAGGGAACTGCTCGTGGCTGCAGGTGCCGGCACGGATATGATCGATGCGGCGGCCTTGCAGATCGAACAGGAAATAATCGGTTTTACTGTTGCCTCCGTCGACCCCTATTACGTAATTTCCGGCCATGTCGTTTCAAGCTCCTTTTACAAAACATAAGACATTATAAGTTCGCCATAAAAATCTTGTACTTATTGAAATTGCGGCAGATAAGCCCGGTGAGCTTCCTTCAGTTCCTGGAAGCAGTCATGCGCCGTTTGGTAATCGCCGACAAGCGGGTTCATCATGAGCGCGCGCATCGCCGCTTCTTCGCTTCCTTCCACGGCCGCAGCCACCGTCTCTCGCTCGTATGCTTTCACCATGCGCATGTAGTCGATGATGTGGCGATTGTCGAAATCCGGAATGCGAACCGGCTTCGCCCCATCCTTGCCGATCACGGCGGCTACTTCGATGGCATCCGTATCTTCCATAAAGTCGAGCGCGCCATGGTTCAGCAGGTTGACGACATGGACTTCCTGCTTGTCGTTATAGATCGCGTCAACGAGGCTGATCGCCACCTCGGAGTAGTTGGCTCCACCGCGGGAAGAGAGCAGCTCCGGCTTCGTATGCAGCTCGGCGTTGGAGTAGATGTTCAGCAGCTCCTCTTCGATGTCCATGCACTTCTCGCCTCGCGTTTGCTCGCTTTCCTTCAGCAGCTTCAGCTTCTTGTCTTTGAAGTAGTAGTATTCCAGGTAGGAAGACGGGATGGCGCCTACGAGCTGGACCAGTTCCTTGCTGAAGCCGCTGGACGGAATGTTCTTCATCGCTTCGCTGTTGAGTCCCATCTCCAAAGCGTCCTTCAAATAATCTTTGCCGTCCTGCTCGATCGCCGTAATCCAGCTGAGATGGTTGAGCCCGACGTACGTCATGCTGGCGTTCGGAAGCTCCAGAGTCTCACGAATGCTCTTGTACATATTGAACGGCACGTTGCACAGACCGAGCATTCGAACTTTGGTATGGTTCAGAATCGCTTCCGTGATAATGCCCGCAGGGTTGGAAAAATTGATTAGCCATGCGTTCGGACAGAGTTCTTCCATGCGCCGCGCGATTTGGAGCATGACCGGAATCGTACGCATCGCTTTGAAGAAACCGCCGATGCCGCATGTCTCCTGCCCGATCAGGCCGTACTTGAGCGGAATCCGCTCATCCAGCACGCGCGCGGGCAGCTTGCCTACGCGGATCTGCGCAAGGACGAAGTCCGCATCCCGCAGCGCCTCATCCAAATCCTGCGTTTTTACGATGCGGGCAGGCATGCCGGCCGCCTGAACCATGCGTTCGCACAATCCGCCGACGATACCGAGCTTTCGCTCGTCGATATCCATGAGCGCCAGCTCCTGCAGCGGCAGGACGTCCTTGCGCTTAATAATGCCTTCCATCAGTTCCGGCGTATACGTACTTCCGGCGCCTATAATTGCGATTTTTAATTTTTTGTCCATGTCACTCACCCTTTATGCCGCAATGTATTTAACCAAGAAGAGATCAAGAATGACACCAGTATAGCATACGCTCTTTACTGCTAACAATAAAATTTGCAATAATTACTTCAAAATGATAAAAATATTTTGAAATAAAATTTTATATCATCTGCATTTATCATGCGTCTTCCATGCATCGGGCGGTTGGGGAAGCGGACCAACTCTTGTAATTTGTCCCCAATCCGTATACTATTTAGATGCATAGAAACGAGACGGGTAGGGAGCGGCCATGGCTATAAACGATAATGTGTTGATCAAGATCAGAGAACGGAAGGATAGCCTGACGCCTGTCGAACGGCTGGTAGCGGAATATATACTTTCGAACAAGGAAGAGATCCCGCATCTCTCGATCAAGAGTCTGGCCCAGGCCAGCAAGACGAGCGACGCCTCTGTGCTTCGCTTCTGCAAGACAATGGGGTACAACGGATACCGGAGCTTTATCGTCAGCATCTCCGCTTCGCTCGGTTCCATGGATGAAGTGACGGGAGATCAATATACGGATATTCAGCCGGGCGACGACCTGCAGACGATCATTGCCAACATCGGCCGCAACAACATGAAATCGATCGAGGATTCGCTCAGCGTCATGGATCGTGCGGCCGTATCGAAGGCCGTTCGCGCGCTGCGGGGCAGCAACCGCATCGTATTTTTCGGCATCGGCGCTTCGGGGCTTGTCAGTCAGGACGCCGAACAGAAATTTACGCGCATCAACAAAATGTGCCACGCCTATACGGACGGCCATAGCCAATTGACAGCCGCTACGCTTCTGACGAAGGGGGATGTCGCCATCTTCATCTCCAATTCCGGCGAAACGACGGAAATATTGGATGCGCTGGACATTGCTAAGAAGAACGGAGCGCAAATTATTGCGATTACGAAGTACAGCAAAAGCGAGCTGTCGGATCGCGCGGATATTCTGCTCAGCATTTCGACGCCGGAAGTTTCCATTCGCAGCGGGGCGATGGGATCCCGCATCGCGATGCTGACGGTCATTGATATCCTGTTCGCGGGCGTTGCCAGCGCGGACTATGGACAAGTGAAAAAGTACTTGTCCAAAACCCACAACATCATAGCGAATAAACGTCGAAAATAACAGCCATCGATTTGGCCTGGCGGCTTGTGAGACGATGACGGTCAGTTGCAACGAACTTCGGAAGGGGGCGTGCCTGCGGCACGTCTTTTTTTCGTTGTCTTAGGGGCGTCAATTCCTTTGAGTCTCAGTTTATTGGTTTGTTTCAATCGTCGTTAAACATGCGTTTAGGGAATAACTGTAATTCATGCTGTTATTTTCGACCGTTTGGCCTGTTTTTGAGCGATTAACTGGAAAACCTGCAGTTATTTTCGACCATTTGGCCCGTTATGCGAGCAAACCCTATTTTTACATGCAGGTTTTCCAGTTATTTTTCTCCATGCTTCCAATATGCTCATATTAACTACATGTTTTCCAGTTATATTTCTCCATGCCCCAGTACGAGACCCTTGTTACGAGGTTGCATGCTATCGACGAGTTTGCTTCGTCCGAGACCCACCATGACCGATGATTGCGAAGCCGCGGGAAACGGTGATTTCCTATTGTTTTTTTGCGGATCCTTCGCTGATTTCCGTTGATTTTTCGCCGATTTCCAATTGGATTATCGCAGATTTTTTGATGATTTCCGTTGCTCTGTTGCAGATTTTTCCGCTGATTCCCCGCTGGTTTTTTGCTGAGAACCTACTGGTTTCTCGCTGGCTTCCCATTGGCATATCGCTTATTCCCGCGGGTTTCTTGCTGATTCCCCTATGATTCCCATGTGATTCCTCTATGATTTCCCGCCTGATCATTCAACGACTTGTCCAATATAAAATTCCAGAAATTTATTTCATGATAAAAATTTATTTCAAAAAGTATTGACGAAACTGAAATAAAACATTTAAGATAAAAGTGCTTACAAGACATGAAACGATCGGCCCGGGATGCAAGTTGCAATCGAAGCCCGTGCATGGTCACGTTAGGGGAATTGCTTATGAATGACTACCTCGCAAGCTTAACAACAGAGGGGATTAACCCCGACACCGGAATGATCGACGAATGCACCACAGAGCAGATGCTTGTGCTGCTTAATCAGGAAGACAGCAAGGTTCCTGCTGCGGTAGCCGCTGAAATCCCGCATATTACGCGTGCGGTGGAAGCGCTTCACAATGCACTGTTAAACGGTGGAAGAATGTTCTATATCGGGGCAGGCACATCGGGAAGACTAGGCGTGCTGGATGCATCGGAATGCCCGCCCACCTTCGGAATCGATCCATTGATTGTGCAGGGGCACATCGCCGGCGGCGACATAGCGCTCCGGACCGCGGTGGAGGGGTGCGAGGATGACGGGGAAGAAGGAAGGGCGCTCATTGACCGCATCGGCGTAACGGATAAGGATGTTGTCGTTGGCATTTCCGCAAGCGGCAGCGCGGAATTCGTCATCCAAGGCTTGCGAAGAGCTTCCGAGCTTGGAGCCGTTACGGTCGGCGTCGTTAACAACAAGAACACGAGGCTGGAGTCCGCTTGCGACATTTGCATCGCGCCCGTCGTCGGACCGGAAGTGATTGCCGGATCTACACGGCTCAAAGCGGGTACTGCCCAGAAGCTTGTGCTAAATATGCTGACGACGAGTACAATGGTGAAGCTAAACAAAACCTACAACAATCTGATGGTCGATCTGAAAGCCAGCAACAAGAAGCTGTTCGACCGTTCCTTGCGGATCATCAAAACGGCGACCGGCGTGGATAACGCGACGGCGGAAGAAAAGTTGAAGCAAGCGTCCATGGACTGCAAGCTCGCGATTATGATGATCAAATCGGGGCTGGAAGCCGCCGAGGCCGAGCGTGTGCTGAACGAGTGCTCGGGCAATCTGAAAGAGGCTATACGCGTTTGCGCCAAAGTAACCTAAAGTGTTGCTCTGACCAGATGTGTGTATATAGTATTTAATAAAGGGAGGATCTTGACAGATGAAAAGAAAAACAAGATTTGCCGCAACAATACTGGCTCTAACGTTGTCCCTCGGATTGACCGCCTGCGGGTCGGGCAGCGACAACAAGACCGAGCCGGGCAAGACGAATTCGGACGCTAAAGACACCATTACGGCGCTGCTTCCGCCGGTATCTCCGAAATACCAGGAGAACTTCAAGAAGATGGAAGTGGACTTCAACAAGCTGTACCCGAACCTGACTTTGAAGATTGAACCTGCCAGCTGGGAAGACATGACACAGAAGCTCGATACGCAAGTGAACGCAGGCAGCCCGCCGGATATCGCATTCATTAACTCCGAGGGCATCTCTAAATATGCGCAAATGGGCATGATGCTTGATATTAAAAATGTCGCAACGTCTGAAATGACTTCAGATTTCGACGCAGCTCCGCTGGATTACATGAAGAATGGAGACGGCCTGTACGGCTTCCCGGCTTATATGGAAGTCCACGCGCTCGGCGGCAACAAACAGTTCCTTGAACAAGCCGGCATCGACTGGAAGAAAGTGCAGCAAGAAGGCTGGACGTACGAGCAATTCCGCGAAGCAATCAAGAAGGGCGTAGTCAAAGAAGGCGACAAAACTCGTTACGGCTTCGTGTTCGCGACAGCAGGCGTAGCGTCCAAAGACTATCTGGGCATACTGGCTAAGAGCGGGGGAATGCCTTCGCCATTCACGAAAGATTTGAAATACGCCTATACCGATAAAAACTACCTTGAAGTTTTGAAAGCGATTCGCCAAATGATCGACGACGGCTCCATGCCGAAAGAGCTGAGCTCCGTCGACGCAGGCAAACGCTGGAACATGTTCTTGACCGGCCAAACGATGATTACAGGCAAAGGTCTTGCCGTATTCGAAAACTCCGCGAATCAGAACAACAAAAAAATCGACGCCAATGACGGCAGCGCCGTGAAAGATAGCATTAAAGTGGACTATATCGTGCTTCCTGTTCCTTCCTTCGCAGGCCAACCTGCCGTATCCCATGCGGTTGTTGACGGATATGTCGCGTTCCGCGGCAAAAAGGAACCATCCGAGGAGCATAAAGCCAATATCGTAAAAGCGGCTTACTTCCTGGCGAGCGGCCAAGTAGCGGCTGAGACGAACAACGACCTGTTCGCCGCCCACATTTCGAAGAGCGCCCGCAAAGCAGCGGAAAGCATGAAGACGGACCGTAATCCGGACAACATCGCCGCGGTTGAGAAAATGCTTGAGCATGCTGCGCCTGCACGTCCTGACATTCCGGTAGAGCTTGGCGCGAAAGCGATCAAAATCGAAAACGAAGTCATCATTCCGAAGCTGCAAGCGCTGCTGGCGAATGAGATTTCGCCGGAAGACATGTACGAAGCGGTTAAACAAGCGGCTATCGAAACATTCGGCGAAGACGGGGTTGTCAAAGGGTAAATCTCAGGCTCGGATAGCCGCCTTAACCGGAGGCTATCCGATCTATATTTTTGCAAAGCGGTACAGGAAAGGAGTCCTGCAATATGGCTCAGGTGGCATCAAGAATCAAGAAACGCTTGAACAAGGGAGACGGGGCGTGGGCGTATGCTTTTATCGCCATCGCACTGGTGGTCTTCGCGCTGTTTACAGCTTACCCGGTTGTGAGCGCGTTCATTATCAGCTTTCAGAAATACAGTCCGATGGGCTCCACGTTTATCGGATTCGACAATTACGCGGAAATTTTCCGGAGCAAGCTGTTTGGGAAGGCGATTTGGAATACGGTGGTCTATACGGTGCTGACTGTGCCGGTTGCGTTGATCCTTTCCTTTGCCGTGGCTATTATGATCATGCCGCTAAAGAAATGGGCGCAGACGACGTTCAAGGCGGTTTATTACTTGCCTGCGGTTGCATCCGGCGTGGCTCTGTCCGTCGTATGGCTGTGGATTTACGATCCGCTGCCTTCCGGCATTTTGAACAAGCTGATCGGATTGTTCGGCATCGACAATCAGAACTGGCTCGGCTCCAGCGCCACTTCGATGCTTTCGCTCGTGCTTATGTCCTGGCTGTCCAGCCACGGCACCAGCATTATCATTTACGTCGCAGCCCTGCTCGGCATAGACGACAGTTATTACGAAGCTGCGGAGATTGACGGCGCGAACTTCCTGCAGAAGATGTGGCACATTGTCATTCCCTGCTTGAAGCCGACGACGCTGTTCCTACTCGTTACCGGCGTGATCGGTTCGTTCCAAGTGTTCCAGAATGCGTATCTGATGACGGGCGGCGGCCCGAACAACTCGACGACGATGGTCGGCTTGCTTATTTTCGATACGGCGTTCAAATATTTCGAATACGGCAAAGCCGCTGCGATGTCGCTCGTCCTTGCGCTCATTATCGCGATAATCTCGTTTATTCAGTTCAAGTTTTTCGGCAAAGACGTTGAATATTAAAGTAGAAGGAGAGATGTATCTTGGCCTTATTTAACAACCACTTAGGAAATCGTGCAGCCAAATATACACGGAACACGATCATCGTCGTCCTCCTTCTGCTGTTTGCGCTTGCGACTTTGTTTCCGATTTATTTCATGATCATGTCGTCGTTTGGAGATCCCGTGGAGGCGGGGGCGGTCAGCTATTCGCTTTGGCCGAGCAAGTTTTCGCTTGAGTCGTACAAATTTTTCTTTGAATTCAGCGAGCATTCATACCGCTGGCTGCTTAACTCGCTCATTGTCGCGGGAAGCGTCATGATTTCGAACGTGCTGTTCGCCACGATGGCGGGATATGCATTTTCCAAAATCCAGTTCAGAGGACGCAACGTACTGTTCGCCGTGCTGCTATGCGCCATGATGATTCCTTATCAGGTGACGCAGGTGCCTCTGTACATTCTGATCGTTAATGTATTCGAAATCCAGAACACGTACACAGCGCTGATCGCTCCATCGCTTGTTACGGTGTATAACATATTCCTGGCAAAACAGTTCATGAGCTCCATTCCGAAGGAAATCATGGAGAGCGCCAAGGTGGAAGGGTGCAATCAGTTCCAGATTTTGTTCCGCATCATTATGCCGCTGTCCAAAACGGTTATGGCGGTCATGGCGATTTTGACGTTCATGGAATCGTGGAACACGTTCTTCTGGCCGTTCTTGGTCACCAATACGGCGGATATGCAAACGATTCAAGTCGGCTTGAAAACGTTCCGGTTCGCCAACACGACGTACTTTGCGCCGATGATGGCGGGGGCTACGATTTCCGCCCTGCCGATGTTCATTCTGTTCTTCAGCTTGCAGCGCTACTTCCTGGAAGGCGTTACGGTAGGCGCTGTCAAGGGCTGAGTCAAGCGAATCGGATCTTGGCGAGTCGATTCCGGCGGTGACCAATGCGAGGTCATGTGCGGCTTCCTGATTGTATAGCGCTGCCGGATACTACCCTGGTTAAACTGCCGGGGGGCTTGCCGTAACGGATGGGAGGACATCACATGCTGGCAAAATGGGACGACCGTTATACGGCGGGCACCATCGCGCTTTGGAACGAGTGGGCCGTGAAGGACGGCTACAAGGAAATGACGGAGGAGCGGTTCGCCGCGGTATTCCGGTCCAATCCGTATTTCGACGGCGTCAATACGTTCGTATGGCTGGAGAATGGAAGCGTGCAAGGGTTCGCTTGCGGCTGCACGGGAGACGATCTCCCACTCGGGGACGTTGCGGGTTATATCACCTGCATCGTGCTCCCGGAACATCTTAGGTCGGACGATCGTTATTTCGCCATGCTGGAAGCTCTGGAGAGCAGGTTCAAGGAGAAGGGCAAACGGCAATCGGAGGTACTGTTCTTCAATCCGATGCATCTGCCCTGGTATATCCCGGACACGCCTCGGCATGAGCATAACAATGCCCCGGGCGTTCCGCTGGGAAGCGCGCTTCATGCCTTCCTGCTGCGGCAGGGATATGCCGAGCGCGCCGTAGAAAACGCGATGTATTTGCCGCTCGGCGGCTTCGACTTACCGGAAGATATCCGGCTCAAAGAGGAAAATGCGGCTCTGTCGGGTTATGCCGTGGAGCTGCTGGATACGGCAAGGCACGGCGGACTAAGCGATATGCTGAATGCGCTTGGCAATCCGCTGTGGCAGAAAGAGATTTCGCGATGCGCCGCCGAGGGCGTGCCGGTTGTCATCGCGGCGCAGCACGGCGAGGCCGTCGGCTTCGCCGGTCCCGTCATCCGGGAGGAGAGCGGGAGAGGTTATTTTGCGGGTATCGGCGTCCATCCGGATCATGAAGGCCATGGCTTGGGCACGATTCTGTTCTTTCGCTTATGCGAGGCGTTTCAAAGCATCGGTGCGGATTATATGTCCCTCTATACAGGAAGCACGAATCCGGCGCTTCGCATTTACGAGAAAGCCGGGTTTCACACGGTGAAGCAATTTGCCGTCATGCGAAAGGAGATACAGCGATGAGTGAGCGACAACCGATTACGATTCTGGGCATCGGAGCCCATGTAGGCGACGTCGAGCTGGTGGCCGGCGGCGTGCTGGCCAGCCATTACTTGAAGGGAGACCGCATCGCGACGCTGGCTCTGACGGCGGGCGAACGCGGCGTGCCGGATGGGCAGGACGTGAACGAATACAAGGAGCAGAAAATCCGCGAGGCGCATACGTTCGCGAACATGCTGGGTGGCGAAGCCCGCGTATTCGATATCCCGGACGGCGAAATTCCGGACGATCAAGACATCCGGCTGCGCGTATGCGACGTCATTCGCGAGGTGAAGCCGAACATTATCATCACGCATCATCGCAACAGTATGCACAAGGATCATGCGACGACGCATCGCATCGTGAATGACGCAAGATTCTTCGCCGGCTTGCGCGCGATGGAGCGCGAGCGTCCCGCTCACTTCGCAGCCAAGCTGTATTACGGGGAGAATTGGGAGGATGCGGTCGACTACGTGCCTTACGTATATGTCGACTTCGATCAAGAGGCGTTCGATCTGTGGATCAAGGCATTGTCTACCCATTGGTTCGTAACGGGAAGCAAGTCGTTTAATTATATGGACTATTACAAGTCGCTCGCTCGCGTACGAGGCTTGGAGGCGCGGAAGGAATACGCGGAGACGTTCATGATTCCGCCGGAAACGATGCACCTGCGCCAGTCCGAGCTGTAAGGCCGGGTGACGGACATGATACTTAACGGCATCGATAACATCTCGGAATACGCGCATCTGCTGCGCGGCAAACGGATTGGACTGATCACTTCGCCTACGGGTCTGGCGAGCGACTTCCGTTCCACGATCGATATGCTGCATGAAAAATTCCATCTGGCGGGCATGTTCTCGCCGGAACATGGAGTGAGGGGCGATCAGCCGGCAGGGGCGCTGGTGGACACTTACAACGATCCGGCGACAGGCGCACCGGTGTTCAGCCTGTACCGGAAGGACTCCAAGCGGCTGACGCCGGAAATGCTGGACGCTGTCGATCTTGTCGTCTACGATATACAAGATGTAGGCACCCGCTATTATACGTTTATTTATACAATGCTATATGCGTTGGAGGACTGCGCGAAGGCCGGCAAGCCGTTCGTCGTGCTTGACCGGATGAACCCGCTGGATGGGGTGACGGTAGAGGGCAATATTTTGAAGGACGGCTTTCGCTCCTTCGTCGGCAACTACCCGCTAGCGGTAAGGTACGGGTTAACCGCGGGCGAGGTAGCGATGATGGCGAACAGCGAGATGGGCTGGAACGCGGAGCTTCATGTCGTCCGCTGCAAGGGATGGGAGCGTTCCATGCTGTTCCCGGACACGGGACGCGCTTGGATTCCGCCTTCCATGGGCATTCCAAGATTTCATACGGCGCTGCTGTACCCCGGAACCTGCCTGTTCGAGGGAACGAACCTGTCGGAGGGCAGGGGAACGACGGCTCCGTTCGAGCTGATCGGCGCGCCGTTCGTGAATGGGGAGCGCCTAGCAAGTGAAATGAACGGGAAACGTCTTCCCGGTGTGTTTTTCCGTCCGGCTTATTTTAAGCCTACGGCGTCCAAGCACGAGGGAGAGTTGTGCGGCGGCGTTTATGTTCACGTTCTGGACGAGCGCGCCGTCCGGCCCGTGGAGCTAGGCGTACACTTGTTGTTCGCGGCGAAGAAGCTGTTCGAGCAATTCGAGTTTCTGCCGCCGGTGCGCGAGAACGGGAGGCCGTTCATCGACCTGCTGTGCGGCGACAGCGTCTACCGGGATGAAGCGGCGGACGTTCGCGCCATACTGGAGCGATTCGCCGAGGAAAGCCTCTTGTTTGCCGAGGCGAAACGGCAGTATCATTTGTATTAAGGCATCAAGCTGCCAGCAGCCATCCGACTGTTGGCAGCTTCATTTGTAACGGCAGGGTTGTTGCAGGCGGCAGCATACGTCAATCGGGTAGGCTAGAGTCGTGACGATTCTCTCTAAGCGTGCTTATTGTGATCTTAATTGTCTTATTTCAATAGTCTTATCTATTCTGGCTTATTTCATCTTACGGAGTGATGCATTCATGCGATATGTGGCGGGGCTCGACGGCGGGGGAACAAAAACCGCGGTGACGATCGCGGATTGGAGCGGCAAAGTCGTACACGTCTTCACGGCAGGTCCGCTTAACTATAACGGTCAGGATGAGGCAAGCGTGCGGGCGACGCTGCAAGAAATATGCGACGGTATCGCAAACGTTTGCGGCGATCTGAACGCATGCGAGATCATCTGCATCGGCGCGGCCGGCATCAGCAATCCCGCGGTAAGCGGCCGGCTGAAGGCGGGGCTCGAAGAGAGCGGGTTCCGCGGCGGCCTTGTGCTGGTCGGCGATCACGAGACGGCGTTATGCGGCGCGCATGAAGGCTTGTACGGCATCATTCTGATCGCCGGCACCGGCTCGATCTGTTATGGGCGAAGCGCCGACGGCAGAGTTCATCGCTCGGGCGGCTTCGGCCATCTGATCGATGACGAAGGCAGCGGCTACAGCATCGGCCGCGATTTGTTGTCCGCCGTCGTCCGCGCTGCTGATGGCCGGGAAGCGCCGACGGCGATTACAGAGTTTATCTATCGCCAGCTAGGCGTGACCACCGTGCAGGACATTGTCGGATTCGTTTACGACAAGAGCAGGAACAAGAAGGAGATCGCCGCGCTGGCACCGCTCTTGTCGGAAGCCTGCGAAGCGGGCGATGCGCTGGCGCTCCGCATTGCAGGGAAGCATGCCGCGGCGCTTGCGGAGCTGGCATCCGCCGTTATTGAGCGGCTGGAGATGCAGGAGGGCGCCTTGGCAATGGCCGGCAGCGTGCTGCTGCGGAGCAGGCATGTCCGGGAGGCTTTCCTAAAGGAAATGAAGAGCCGTTATCCGGGTCTGCGATGCGAGGAAGGCAAGCGGGACGCCTCGTACGGCGCGGTATTGCTGGCACTCCAGGCGCTTCACACGATGCCTGCAGGCTGCGGTATCGAGGAAACGGAGGCGGAAGCATGATCCGGTGGATGACAGAGAAGCCTTATGCGATTGCCGTCGGCCTCATGTCGGGAACGTCGCTCGACGGCGTAGACGCCGCCGTTGTGCGGATCGAAGGCAGCGGAATGCAGTCTCGCGTCCAATTGCTGCATTATTATACCCGTCCCTATGACGATGCTTTGCGTGAACGGATCAAGCTGCTTTGCGATCCCGCCCAATCGGATGTCGTTAGCATCTGCGGCATGAACGTATACCTGGCGGAGCTATTCGCGGCTGCTGCGACGGAAGCCGTACGCGAAGCGGGATTGTCGATGGACGATGTCGATTTCATCAGCTCGCACGGCCAGACGGTGTGGCATATGCCGGAAGCTTCGGAGCAGGACGTCTTCCTTGCTCGCTCCACTTTGCAGCTGGGCGACTTGTCCGTGCTCGCCAAACGGACGGGCAAGCTGAGCGTTGGCGATTTCCGCCCGGCCGATCTTGCTGCCGGCGGACAAGGAGCGCCGCTCGTCCCGTACGGCGATCTTATTCTGTTCCGCGATCCGGTCAAGGGCCGCCTGCTGCAAAATATCGGCGGCATCGGCAATTGCACGGCGCTGCCGCCGGGAGCCGCCCCGGAGAACGTGTTCGCCTTCGATACGGGTCCCGGCAATATGGTCATCGACCAGACGGTGCACCGGCTCTCCGGCGGACGGATGAGCTACGACGCCGGAGGGGAGTGGGCGGCGCAGGGGACGCCGGATGAGGGCGTACTGGCGGAGCTGCTCGCGCACCCCTACTTCAAGATGGCGCCGCCCAAGTCGACGGGACGCGAGCTATTCGGCGCTTCTTATACGGCGGCCTTTCTCGAGCGGGCAGCGGCAAGCGGGATGGCCGATGCCGACATTGTCGCCACGGCGACGGCGCTCACGGTCCATTCCATCGCGGATGCGTGCCGCAACCTGGTTATGCCCCGCTGCCGCATCGACGAGGTTATCGTAAGCGGCGGCGGCGCGCATAACCGTACGCTTCTGGCGATGCTCTCGTCGCTGCTCCCTGAGCTGACCGTTACGAATGCGGGCGCTATGGGCGTATCGGACGATGCGAAGGAAGCGGTCATTTTTGCGCTGCTGGGTCATGATTTCTTGCATGGCATCCCCAATAACGTGCCCGCCGCTACGGGTGCCTCGCGCCCGACGGTCATGGGCAAGCTGGCACTGCCTTGATCTGACAGGCGCAGAGATAGCCTGGTGGGCAATCTCAAACAGCCACGCAAATTACCTGAATCGGCTTCGAAGCCAGGCCCCACTTTGTGGGGTTATTTTAATTTCACCGGTAAACGAACGCGCCGATAAAGACGGCGCCAGCCGTTTATCCTTACGATTTCGGCAAGTCGTTCACTTCCAAGGCAACGCGGATACCGGACTCGATCGCGCCTTGGATCCAGCCGTGGGTAAGCGTCGTATGCTCGCCGGCGAAGTGGACTTTTCCTTCCGGGGTCGCGATGTGGGGATAAAGCGCGGATTGCTGTCCCGGCTTGAAGAACGTCACTGCGCCGCATGCAAGTGGATCCAGCGTCCAGCTATAGGAAGCCCCGGTTATGAATTCGCGATACACTTGATCGCCGTGGATGGTCGCCAAATTTCGCAAGGCAAAATAAATGCGCTGTTCCTGCGATAAGCCGTCCCACGGCATCGTGTCGTCCTCCCAAGAATAGCTGGCGAGCATCGCCGCCGGTCCCGCAGTTCCGAAACCGTGGCTCGGGTAATAAGCGGATCGAATCGGCAGATCCGTCATTGTTTTGCCGCCGTTTAGATCTTGTTTTTCCCAAAATCGGCTTCGGAACTTAATTCCGATTTTGGTTGCCCTCATATAGTGAAGCTCGCGGATCGCTCTCCATTTGCCGTGAGAAAACGAATCGCGAGGCTCAACCTCAACCTGCTGCAGGACGGTGAACGGAATGGTCATGATCGCAAGATCCCCGGTCATCGCATAGGTTTCGAACGAATGGGGATCCATATAGTTAAGCGTGACGCAGTCGTTGTGTTGAATAATTTTCGTCACTCGCCGGTTGAATAAGATATGTTGCTGCAATTGCGGAAGAAACGCCTGGGGCAGACGGTCATTGCCGCCCGTGATCTCATAGAAGCGGGTCTCTGGCTTGAATAGCATCGTGTCCCGCAAAATATCCAAAAACGCTTCCTCCATAATGCCTTCCAGAGACAAAAGCACGGACATCATTTCGATCGCGCCTTCGGAAAACGTCGTTTTAGGCCGGTACGGATAAAATTTCAAAAACGTATACACGGAGTATCGATCCAGCTGCTTTTCGACGATCGGCCAGTTGCGTGCCGGATCTTTGTTAATGAAGTCGACGATCGGCTGTACCGCCATGTTGAACAACTGCTCGGCTGTTTTCCCCCGCTCGGACGGAGCTACCGGGTACTGGAGAATGTCGGGGTCGCGCTCATATATTTTCGCGCGCGTTTGAATGCCATTCACATAAATAAAATCTTCGGGCGTGCTGTTTATGAACGGATTCACCGGCAATCCGAATTTGTGAATATATTCGAAAACCAAATCATGCATTTCGGGAATGCGCATTGCGCCTGCCTCGAAATAGGCCCCTTCCGAAAACCGCAACGTGAGCACACGCCCGCCCACCCGATTGCTGCCCTCAATAATTTTAACGTGATGGCCGGCGTCTTGAAGCAAAGAAGCCGCGACCAGGCCCGACATGCCGGCGCCTACGATCAGAATATGCTTGGGGTGTTTTGTTTTGCTAAGTCCGTTTCGAATAACGGATATGTTGCTGCTCGGCGCGGATGGGGTTGGAGCACCGGGCGCGCTTGAAGTGCCTGAAGTGCCTGAAGTGCCTGAAGTGCCTGATATACGGGTGGACATGCTGCTCACGTCATCGACCACTCCTTTTCGTTATTCGTCTATCGCAATTTTATTCGGCGGCTGCAAGATCTATGTGCCCACGAGGCGCAATATTCGTCGAATAGGCATGTTTTATAAGTCGTTTGATCAAGATAAATCGTGGAAAAAGATAATGAGTTAACTCTTGACATACCCACAGGGGGTATAGTATATTGAAATCACAAACCGACGAGGTTATTTTTTAAGGGCAAAAATATACCCCATGGGGGTATCTGAGGTGATAACAATGAGCAAAGCGATGGAGCAACAACAAACGACGCTGCAAATTACCGGCATGACGTGCGCGGCTTGCGCAAACCGCATTGAGAAAGGGCTGAATAAGCTGGAGGGCGTTGCAAATGCGACGGTGAACTTCGCGCTGGAACAAGCGACCGTTACATTCGACGGCTCGAAGGTGGACCTGGCGCAGATGGAAAGCAAAATCCAGTCGCTCGGCTACGATACGGTCAAGCAAAGCGCCGATTTTCAAATTACCGGCATGACATGCGCAGCCTGCGCGACACGGATCGAGAAAGGTCTGAACAAACTGCCGGGCGTCGCCAAAGCAACGGTGAATCTGGCGCTGGAGACGGCTCATGTGGAATATAATCCGGCCAATGTTGGTGTCAGCGATATCGTGAAGAAGGTCGAATCGCTTGGCTACAAGGCTGCGCCGAAACAAGAAAACAAAGACGCCGGCGATCACCGTGCGAAAGAAATCAAGAAGCAAAAACGGAAGCTGCTCATCTCGGCAATCCTGTCGCTACCGCTGTTATGGGCGATGGTCGGCCATTTTTCCTTCACTTCGTTCATCTGGCTGCCGGACTTGTTCATGAATCCTTGGTTCCAGCTCGCACTCGCAACGCCCGTACAGTTCATCATCGGCCGCCAGTTTTACGTCGGCGCCTACAAGGCGCTTCGCAACGGCAGCGCGAACATGGATGTGCTCGTTGCATTAGGCACCTCGGCCGCGTATTTCTACAGCCTTTACTTGACGCTTGAATCGCTCAACAGCCATGGCGGCCATCATCAAGTTGACATGTACTACGAAACAAGCGCCGTATTGATCACGCTGATTCTTCTCGGCAAGCTGTTCGAAGCATTGGCCAAAGGCCGCTCGTCCGAAGCGATCAAAACGTTGATGGGCCTTCAGGCGAAAAACGCGCTTGTCGTCCGCGACGGTCAAGAAATGAGTATTGCGATCGATCAAGTCGTTGTCGGCGATCATATTATCGTGAAGCCCGGCGAAAAAATTCCGGTCGACGGCATCGTATTGGAAGGCACATCATCTGTTGACGAGTCGATGCTGACAGGCGAAAGCATCCCGGTTGAAAAACGCGCAGGCGATCATGCGATCGGCTCGACGATCAACAAAAACGGCGTATTGCGCATTCAAGCGACGAAGGTCGGCAAAGAAACGGCACTCGCGCAAATTATTAAAGTGGTTGAAGAAGCGCAAGGCTCCAAAGCCCCGATTCAGCGGGTGGCGGATCAAATTTCCGGTATTTTCGTACCGATTGTTGTAGGTATCGCGGTTGTTACTTTTCTGGTTTGGTTTTTCTTCGTGAATGCGGGTGACTTCGCCGATGCATTGGAAAAAGCGATTGCCGTATTGGTTATTGCCTGCCCTTGCGCATTGGGACTTGCGACGCCAACCTCGATCATGGCCGGTTCCGGCCGTGCGGCGGAGCTCGGTGTACTGTTCAAAGGCGGCGAACATTTGGAAGCGACGCATCGGATCGATACGATCATCCTGGATAAAACCGGGACGGTGACCAAAGGCAAACCGGAACTGACCGATGTGATTACGCAACCAGGCGTGGACGAAATCCAATTGTTACAATGGGTCGGCGCAGCTGAACGTAACTCGGAGCATCCGCTCGCGGAAGCGATTGTTGCCGGCATCAAGGAAAAAGGCATTGACCTGCCTGTGGCAAAGCAGTTTGAAGCGATACCGGGCTTCGGCATTCGCTCCGTCGTGGAAGGGAAAGAGCTGCTCGTCGGCACACGCAAGCTTATGGCGCAATACAATGTCGCGGCGGAAGCGGCGTTTGCGGAGATGAATGCACTGGAGGAATCGGGCAAAACAGCGATGCTGGTCGCGGTTGACGGCCAATATGCGGGCATGGTTGCCGTTGCCGATACGATTAAAGAGACGTCGAAGGAAGCGGTCGGCAGGCTAAAAGCGCTCGGCATCGAAGTGATCATGATTACCGGCGACAACGAACGGACGGCCAAAGCGATCGCGGCTCAAGCGGGCATCGACCGTGTATTGGCGGAAGTGCTGCCGGAAGGCAAAGCGGCCGAAGTGAAAAAGCTGCAGGATGCCGGCAAAAAAGTCGCCATGGTCGGCGACGGCATCAACGACGCTCCGGCGCTGGCGACCGCGGATATCGGCATGGCGATCGGCACGGGCACCGACGTGGCGATGGAAGCGGCGGACGTTACGCTTATGCGGGGAGATTTGAACAGCATTCCTGATGCGATCTTCATGAGCAAAAAAACGATGGCGAACATCAAGCAAAATTTGTTCTGGGCGCTCGCTTACAACGTAATCGGCATTCCGATCGCCGCATTGGGATTTCTGGCTCCGTGGCTGGCCGGCGCGGCGATGGCGCTAAGCTCCGTATCGGTTGTCCTTAATGCGTTGCGGCTGCAAAGAATGAAACTGTAACGTAACGGGAGGAGGAATCGCTATGGTGAAGGAAATAACCGATGCGACGTTTCAAGAAACGATTCAGCAAGACGGCTTGGTGATCGTGGAGTTCTGGGCACCATGGTGCTCCTACTGCAAATTGTTGGAGCCGATCCTGAAGGAGCTTTCCGAAGAGTTTGCTGGCGAGGTTCATATTGCTACTCTGAATGTCGAGACGAACACGGAAGTTTCCGCCGAACTCAACGTCATGAGCTTGCCGGCGATGTTTTTCTACAAAAACGGCCGGCTGGCAGGAACGGTAACAGGCTTCGTGCCTAAGCCGACCCTAGTCGATGCGATTAATCAACTGAAATGATTGGGCATTAGAGCCTTCGGTCTGCGCAATATGCGGCAGCTCGGAGGCTTTTTTCGGCAATCGATTGAAATGAGGCAGTCAGAAATATCGGATATAATGATTTTCTCAATTCCTTTTTGTGTTGCGATGGCATAAGATAGTGTTCGATCCGAAAGAGAGGATGAACGAGAAATTGAATCATAGAATGGATAATTTGGTTGCGGTACATACTGTATTTCATCAAGAGAAGCTTTTTGAAGCCGTTGCAGAGTGGTATGACATCGGTACGCCTCTTCGCAGTAAATTTGTGTGCAATGGCCTAAACGACACTTATTCGGTAGACACGGACCGCGGGACGTACATATTGCGCATCTATAAGCACGGATGGCGCACGGAGTCGGCCATTCGGTTTGAGCTGGACTTGTTGATGCATCTTCAACACCAGGAAATACCTGTATCGGCTCCGATTGTGCGGCGCGACGGGGAGTGGCTGACCAAGCTGCAAGCTCCGGAAGGTACGCGGTTTGCCGTTCTATTCACGTTTGCCGAAGGCGCCGGCAAGGTGGATCCGAGCACCAGTCGTCTTTATGGGAAGTCGGTTGCGCTTCTTCACCGGGCTGCCGATCGTTTTACGTCTGCGCATGAGCGTTTTTCGTTAGACGCGCAACATTTACTTGAGGAACCGGTCTCCTATATCGTTCCCGCGATTCAGCATCGTGAGGAAGATTTGGCCTTCCTCCAAGAAACGGCGGAGCGCTTGAAATCCCGACTGGCTGCTATGGGGAAGGATGTTCACGAGTGGGGAATTTGCCATGGCGACTTGCACGGGTGGAATGTATTTTACACGGCGGCCGATGATTTGACCCATTTTGATTTTGACTGCTGCGGGGCGGGGTGGCGTGCATATGATCTGGCTGTTTTCCTGTGGTGCCGGATGGAAGGACGAACCCGAGAAGAGGAATTCAAGGACGAGAGCTGGGACGCCTTTCTTGCCGCATACACAGAGGAGCATCCGATGAATGCCGCTGATCTGGAGGCGATACCGATGTTCGTTGCCATACGCCAAATTTGGCTGATGGGCCTGCATCTCAGCTTTCGTTCGGTTTGGGGCGCTTGGCAGGACGACGGTTATTTCGACGGGAAGTTCAAGTTTCTACGCGCTTGGGTACAGGCGCACTCACTATAGTAAAATAGAGCCGCATTCACGCACCGGGGGCAGTCCCCTGGTTAGCTAGCGAGTGCGGCTCTTTTTATATATTGAGGTGGCTGCAAAATGCGGTTAAGGATATTAGAAATTAACCTTGAGCAGCTTTGCTTTTACGATGCCCTTGATGCTGCACCGCTTCGCGATCGCTTTTATGAACCAGCACAAGAATCGCAGGGAGCAGCATGCCGCGAACGAGGAACGTGTCGATCAGCACGCCTGCCGCCATCATGACGCCGAACAGGAACAACTCCTGCAGCGGTTGCGTAATGAGCACGCCGAACGTTGCCGCCAGAATGAGGCCCGCGGACGATATGACTCCGCCCGTCAACGCCACGCCGCGGCTGACCGCCGTCCTCCAAGGGTGGTTCAACGCTTCTTCCCGGATACGGGATACGAGCATGATGTTGTAGTCAACGCCTAATGCGACCAGGAACACGAAGGTGTATACCGGAATGCGGTAACTGATGCCCTCATAACCCAGAATGGAGTGGAAAACAAACCAACCTAATCCGATCGTCGCCGCATAGGACAACAAGATTGTCAGGATCATATAAATCGGCAGCGTGACGGAACGCGTCTGGAATGCCAGCATTACCGTAATAGCCAAAGCGATTAACGAGAATAATATGACCGTATCTTTAGCATTCATGCCGCGAACATCCAATTGCTCCGCTGTTTGACCGGCATAATGCAGCGTTGCGCTAGCCGTATCAAAGCCGCTGTCTTGAAGCATCTGCTTCGCGTCGCCGCGCAGCTTCTGCATGAAATCGAGTGCAGCCGTATCGTACGGATTGTCTTTGAGAACCAATTGCAGCTTGATGGCGTTTTTCTGGTCGGATAGTGCGCCGGACTTTGCCAGTACGGCAGGGTCGGCATCAGCCGTTACGTCCGGCTTCACCGAATCGACATCGGACAGCTTCTTGAAAGAATTCGTCAGAGCGGCAAGCTTCTTCATCAGCTCTGCGTCCGGCGTCACTTCGTTTTTCAAATCCAGAACAACGGTAATTGGAGCAAGCTGTCCTTTCGGAAATTTTTGCTCCAACACTTCGAAGCCTTGGCGCGAAGAGATGTTTTCGGGAAAAGACTTGAGCAAGTTAAACGAAAATTTCATCGTACTGATATTGACCGCGCCTGCGATAAGCGGTATGAGCAGCAGAACGGCCGTAACCCCCGGCTTGCGCGTAACGAACGCACCGATTTTTCCCCACATGCCGGCAGGATTAGGTGAGGTCGCAGCAACCGTCTTCTCTTGCTGTTTCGGTACGAAAGGCCAGAACGCTTTGCGCCCGACGAGGGCGAACAAAGCCGGAATCAACGTTAACCCGGCAATCAGGATGACGACCATCGTCACCGAAAATACGGGTGCAAAATAATGATACGGCTTGAACACGGCCAGGAACAGCAGCAGCACCGCCATAAGCACCGTGCCGCCGCTGAACAGGATCGGCTCGGCGACGTGCAGCATCGCTTTTTGCATCGCTTCGTATTTGCTTTCCGTATGCCTCAGCTCTTCCCGATAACGGGAAAAAATAAACAGGCAATAGTCGGTCAACACGGCAAACAGCAAAATCATCATGATCGAAAGCGCCTGCTTGTCAATTGTTAACCAGCCGGCCTTGGCGCCAAGCCCAAGCAGCTTGTCGACGGCTTCATACACGAAAGCGGCTATGGCAAGCGGAATAATCGCCAGCAGCGGCGAGCGGTAAATGGCGATCAGAATGATCAGGATCAGGACGACAGTAGCGAGCATCAGTACGAAGTCCGCATTTTTGAACAATGAAATCGTATCTGCTGAAATGCCGGCAGGGCCCGTAATATCCAAGGTCACTCCGCTGATGGCCGCGGTATCGAAATGCTCGCGAATTTGCTTCAGCGTATCGAAGGAAGCGCTTGAGTCGATATCCTTCTCAAGTGCGGCGCTCAGCAGCAGCGTTGTATGATCTTCCGAGAACAGCTGCCCCTGCACCGGAGGCGGTAATTGATGAAACGGCAGCGCGTTCGCGACATGCTGCGGCTTATCCGCAGAAACGAGCCATTCGGACAACTTGGCGATCTTCGCCGTCTGCTCCGGCGTTATCGGTTGATCGGCATGAAATACGAGCAGCGCGGTTAAGCCGTCTTCGGAAGGAAAACGCTCGTCCAACAGCTGTTTGGCGACTTCCGCCGGTTTATCGTCGCCGATGCCGCCTTCCCCGGCGCTGATGCTATATTGTTTGGCCCCGGGCGCGACGCCGGCCAGTATGACGACAAGCAGCAGCCAACAAACGAGCGTAATCTTCGCTCCTTTCGGGCTGCTGGCAAATCGGGTTATGGCATGCAGTGGTTTAAACATAGGTTCATTCACCCTCCCATCCTTATTCTCCCGTATTGTAGGAGAGCAATATGAACGGACGATGAACGAGAGATTACAATTGCCCCATCCCTTTAATAGGTCGAATGAGGGCTAAGCTGTAGATTCCGGATCATTCCGGGGTGAACGGCAATTTGAAGCCGATGCAGTGCCATAACGACTGCCCCGGCTACCGCCGTAAGTTCCGGTACCATGACTTGATACTTCTTATTTTTGCCTTCGGCTAATTTGCTCTCCAGAGCCGACTTCATGTAGGGACTTTGTATGACGCTGCCAATCCCCGATACGGCCACAAGTTCCTTTTGAAAACAAGAACCTAGAAGCTCGACGCCTACAATCACTTGATGGATTGCCCTATCGCAAACGAGCTGTGCCAATGAGCTTCCGTTACAGGCCGCCGCCGTAATCAAATGCGCCATTCTTCCGAACATTTTGTCGCGTTCCTTATGGTCTTCAATGAAGCCGCGAACCGCGAGATGCCGCAATTGCTCCAAATTGCCGACAGACCAATAACGAACCATTTCGCGAAGGAGCGGCTCGTCCGACGAGTCGTGGTTGCCTGCAAGCGCTTCGTATACCGCATCGTAGGAAAGGAACCTGGCCGCGCTTGCGGCATAATGATGAAAATCATAATTTCGAATCTGCGTACCGTCTTCCGTTATCGCAAAAATAATGGAACCGGTACCTGAAACAACGACAATGCCGGGCTGTTCCAGGAACGCACCCGCATGGGCGATGACGGCGTCGTTGACGTGCCACTTCGGACAAGCTAAACCTTCAATATCCGTTAAGGCTTCCACCCACTCTAGGTCCTGCTCGGAATCGAACCCTGCGATGCCGGCACATATTCCTTTCACTTGACTCAGGCTGCAGCCGGATTCGGCAATCGCCTGCTGTATCGTTTGGCGAACATTTTTTATGGCGTCATTGTCCTTATTGATGGAGGATGCGCCGCCTTCCACATAAGAAAGGACCGATCCGTTCAGATCGCTGATCATCACCCGGGTATGGGAACCCCCTCCGTCAATGCCCAATACGACCGCTTCGTTTGTCATGAATTACGCTCCTTTGCTCAGTTAGCAATCTTGTAACCATCATAGCGCGCATAGTATGATTTGTTAAAATAAATAGATTCCATAACAGCTATACGGGGAGGGTATAACTATCATCAATTTGGAGCTGTACCGAGTCTTTTATTTTGCCGCGATATCGGGCAGCATCTCCAAGGCGGCTCGGCAATTGCATATTACCCAACCTAGCGCGAGCCAAGCGATCAAGCAGCTGGAGGAAGCGCTGCAATTGAATTTGTTTCACCGAACGCCAAGAGGCGTGGCACTCACGGTGGATGGGAAAACATTATTCACCTATATCGAACAAGCTTATGAGCTTATTACATCGGCAGAGAATCGAATGAGCGAAATCGCAAACCTGAATATCGGCGAAGTCAGAATCGGCGCGAGCAATTCGATCATCCGATACGTCCTTCTTCCATTCCTGAAATATTTTAATAACCGCTATCCCGATATCACCCTAAAGTTAATGACGGGATCAACTTCGCGCTGTTTGCAAAATCTGAAAGAAGGGAAACTCGATTTTTGTCTGGTAAGGCTTCCGAGCGACGACAAACTGCTGAAATCGACCAAAGTGTTTACTGTCCAAGATTGTTTTGTAGCGGGGGAGAAGTATCGGCATCTCGCCGACCGGGACGTTTCCTTAGAGGAGCTTGTTCGGTATCCTCTCATTGTGTTTCCTTCACACATGTCTACAAGGAAGTCGTTGGATCAATTTTTCGAATCCCACAAACTAACGATTCAGCCTGTTTACGAAATCGGGAGCCGGGAAGTTCTCATTGATTTTGCTAAAGCCGGGTTGGGCATATCTTGTTTGGTTAAGGAATTTATTCAAGAAGAACTGGCGGAGGGTTCGCTTGTGGAAATTAAACTTCGCGAGCCTTTGCCCAGGATCGAATTCGGCATTGTTCAATTAAGGGATGTTCCGCTGCCCGGAGCGGCGACGAAGTTGATAGAAACGATATTGGGGAAAGTGGCTCGGGACGGAATCGAACCGCCGACACAAGGATTTTCAGTCCTTTGCTCTACCGACTGAGCTACCGAGCCATATGAAATAACATGCAAAAAAGCTCCTGATCCCGAAAAGGGACGAGGAGCCGTGGTACCACCCTAATTAGAGCATTCTCCTATAGGTTCGATCATATAGAGAATGTTCTCGCTTAATTGCATAACGGAAAAAATCCGGTTCGCCTCTACTTGCCCGTATCCGGGTTTCAAGGGACTGCTCAGGAGTGAACTTCAACCAACCTTATCCCCAGAAACGCTCTCAATCTCCGGCGTTTCCTCCCTGTTAAGGAGTATTGATTTACTTTTCTCCATCTTTGCATTTATCGTGTATTCAATTTTTTCCTATTGTAGATTATAAAATGATTCAAGTCAAAGGGATTGTTTAATTATATGGATTCACTCCCGGAATGTTGTTATCCAAGCGGCTCCCTTATTTGTCGTTAAATCCACCAGATGTTCTTGCAAAACCGGCGGCAATACGCCATGTTGTTTGATGCTTTCCGTGGTAAGCTCGATCCAATAAAACTCGAGGTGATTCTCAAGAGATTTGGGGTTGAAATGAGATTTTAACTGATCGGAACTTGCTGCAAAAAGATGGCTGATTTCATGCTGCATCACCCCATGCTCATCCACCCGATGCGTTTCGGCAACGCCCAGGAAGCGGCCGATCGTGAAGCTGGCGCCAAGCTCCTCATACAGTTCTCTGCGCAACGCCTCTCGTGCTCCTTCGCCACGGTCAACACCCCCGCCAGGTAAAAATGCATGTGCTCCCTTCATGCGAGCAATTAAAATCTTGCCCTCATCAACGATGATGGCTCGAGCGATGTGACGGAATACGATGTCCATATTGACCTCCCATATATTGCTCTAGCTTAAAGGCAGCGTTACGGTCATCGTGGTGCCCTCGCCGGGGACGCTGGAAGCATCGATGCTGCCGCCGTGCAAAGCGACGATTTTGTGGACGATAGCAAGCCCGAGGCCGCTGCCCTCTCGATTGCGGTTGCGAGACTTGTCTTCCTTGTAGAAGCGCTCGAAAATATGCGGCAGCACCTCGGCGGCGATGCCGATGCCGGTATCGCTGATCCGCACCGTGACCGCATCGTCCTTGACGCGCGATTCGACACGGATCGTGCCGCCTGCGGCGGTAAATTTGATTGCGTTGGCGAGCAGATTTTGCCATACCTGATGGAGCAAATCCCGGTCGGCGGTTACGGTTGATTCCGCCAGGTCCAGTTCAACGGCAAGCTGCTTCTCGGTCCATTGCCATTCCATCGCGATCACCGCCCCGCGGAGCTGCTCGTCCAGCCGGTACGTCTCGCGGCGCACCGTGCCGGCCTCGTTGTCCAGCGCGGCCAGCGTCAACAGCTGCTTGCTGAGCGACGACAGCCTGCGGCTCTCCTGGTCGATGATCTGCACGTATCGCGTCCGGTCTTCGGGCGGCGTATCTTCATCCAGCGCGGCTTGCGCGAATCCTTGGATGGAGGTTAGCGGCGACTGGATTTCGTGCGATACGTTCGCGACGAATTCCTGACGCATATCGTCGAGTCGCTTGAGCGAGCCCGCCATCGACGTGAAGTGCCGCGCCATATTGCCGATCTCGTCCTTGCGGCTGACGTCCAGCTTCACGTCGTAATCGCCCCCAACGATCGATTGCGTCGCGGCCGTCAGATCTTTGACCGGTTTGACGATATACCGACTGAGCACGACAATCAGCACCAGGCTGAACAAGAAGGTGAATCCGAACAACACGGCGACGAGCAGCCGCACTTCGCCGATTTGCTGTTCTAGATTCGGGCGGACGAACATGGCGTACGTTTGCCCGTTTACTTTGATCGGCAGGCCAATGGTGTTCTGCACGCTATTTTCAAAATACCCCGCGATCTGCAGCCAGTGGGGTTCCCGCGTCATGCCGCGATAAATATGGCCCTGCAGCACTTGATTGATCTGATCGGGGGCGAACTGCCGGTGCTTGAACGGAGCGCCGTAAAATTGGGTTTCGCCCCGCGCATCGACGACATACAGCTGGAAGCCCATGTCCGCGATGCGGGTCAAGTAGCGGCCAAGCGGCATCTCCGGCATGTCTTCATACAGGGCGCGAATTTCGCCGCCGAGGCGCAATATTTTTTGCTCGTTGAAATCTTGAAGCTTCGTTTGATAGTAATAGTTGGCGACGAACAAAGCGAGAAATCCGCTCACGAGTGCAATAAGCACGAAGGTGACGACGATGCGGATGTATAGGGTCTTCATCTAGCGGACCTCCAGCTTGTAGCCGAGGCCGCGTACGGTGGAGATAGCGAAATCGTCCGTTTTGCCGCCGAACCGCTCGCGCAATCTTTTGATATGGACGTCGATCGTCCGGCTGTCGCCGGCGTAGTCCGCACCCCAGATCAGCTCCAGCAGCTGCTCTCGCGTGAAGATCCGCCCGGGATGGGCCGCAAGCTGCGCCAGCAGCTCGAATTCCTTCAGCGGCAGGACAAGCGCTTCGTCGTTCACCCAGACCTCATAGCTTTTCCGGTCGATAATCGTGCCGTGCAGCTTGATCCGCTCGGACGACACCAGCTGGTAGCGGCGCAGCAGCGCCTTGATCCGGAACAGCAGCTCTTTCGGCTCGAACGGTTTGACGAGGTAGTCGTCCGTGCCGGCGAGGAACCCTTTTTCCATATCGTGCACCTCGCCCTTCGCCGTCAGCATAATGACCGGGATGTCGTAGAAATGGCGAATTTCCTCGCATAGCTCCCAGCCGTTTTTCTCCGGCATCATGACGTCGACGACCGCCAAATGAACTTGCTCCCGTTCGAGCAATTGAGCCGCTTCTTGCCCGTTCTCCGCCTCCAGGACGGAATAACCTTCTTTCTTCAGAAAAAAGCGAAGCAGCTCCCGAATGTGCGGGTCATCGTCCGCGACGAGGATGTGTATTCTCATGGCTTAACACTCCTGCTTTGAAAATGTAGTAGATATTGTTGCCTGCTCTTGATTCACGATTTCATTGTAACAGTACCATTCCCTTCTCACCAAATTCTCATTTTTCTTTCAGCTTAAATTCATTTTGCTATTGTACGATGGTGAAATAACAAGATTCGATAATCGGAGGGATTGTCATGGTAAACCGCAGGCTGCTTTCCTACCCGGCTTTTGCTTTGTTGATGGTTACTTTCCTCATGATGCTTGCCCATGTTTGTATCAAATAGAAGCGTAAGCTTGGGGTGAAAAATGAAAAAAAGCATTCCGCACCTTCTACTCAAGATGTTCTTAGCCGCGGTCGTCTTCGCCAGCGCGGCGTTAATCTTGCTGAGCATAACCCAACGGACAAGCTTGAACGTACGGTCTTCTCCGCTCCGTCCTCTGGACGGGCTGCTGGACCATGCAAGCGAGTTGTTCGCGCTACTAGCTATCAGCTTGATCGGCTGGCGGCTGCTTGGCTCGTCGCTGCGCAAAGCGCAGCCGGTGCTGGCCAAGACGCTGCAGCGGGTATGGCTGTTTTTTCGCAGCCGCCACATGCTGTTCGGTTGGATCGTGGCCGCCGCGGCGACCGGGCATGGGGTCTATTTTTTGCTGCAATGGCCAAGGCACCAGAGTGCCCAGTACAGCGGATTGATCGCTTATGCGGCGATGGGCGCGGTTGTTGGCGTCGGCGTTTATTTTCAAAATCGGGGGAGAGCGAGCCGCAAAGTGCGGATCGTGCATACCGCGCTCGGCATTTTGTTCATAGCCGCCATGCTCGTGCATGCCTGATAACCATATTGAAAGAAAGAGAAACGCAAGACTAGATTTTGCCGTATGTATGATTACGAAAAAAAGTTCGGCAGGATTCGTTGCTGAGAGAAAGGAGGTGAGCACATGGAGATCCCGTTCGACATAGGCTTGCTGCTGTTAACCATCGGTTTGTCCGGCTATTTGCTGAGCGGCTGGCTGGATTCGATATCTTCGAAGGAAATAAGCTTTCGATGCAGCGTGAAGGAGGATGGCAGCCGGCAAGCTCAAAGCGTATCGATTCCGGGGATGTGCGTCCGTTTGCTGTACATCCGGCGTAAGCAACCCAAGCGCTGCAGGCGAAAGCCGAGTGACGACGAAGCACCCACGATCTTGTTATGTAAAAGTCATCTCAACATAACAAGGAGGAATTTTCGATGTATTCTTGGTTTGGACCGATCGCCGAAGTATTGGACCCCGTGCTCACCTTTCTCTATAGCCTCACCCACGATTGGGGCATCGCCGTCATTTGTTTGACCTTGCTCGTTCGCAGCATCCTGATGCTGTTTAATGTGAAAACCGCCCGCCAGCAAGTCCGGCAAGCCCGTATTCGGCCGCAGCTCGCGGAGCTGAGGGACCGTTACAAAGACGATCCGAACCGTTACTTGCAAGAGACGATGAAGCTGAACAAGGAGCATGGCATCAAGCTTTTTTCGCTTGGCATGCTCGCGGCGCCGATTGTCCAAATGCCGATTTTGGCCGGGATGATTTCGCTGTTCAGCAGCCACGGCTCGGCGATGACTTCGGTGCTCGTCCCTTGGGTCGCGACGCTTGCCCATTCCGATCCATGGCATATTGTGCCTCTTGTCTACGCGATTCTATCGTTTGTAGGTTTCCTGATTCCGCTAACGAACGAGTTGGCGGTTGCTCAGTCGATAGTCGGGCGAATCAGCTTGCCGCTCCTGTTCAGCGGATTTTTCTCCATCATGCTGTGGAGTTCCCCGATCGCACTCGGCTTATACTGGACGGCCAACGCGATCGCGGTGCTGCTGGAACGCGGGTTCTATCGGACGCCTGTCGGCAAGGCGCTGCTATATCGAGGAATCCAGCCGAAAGCCGCCGAAAGCGCGGTTTAGCATCATAAGGTCATCTTTAGGTTTTCGGGTAAACAACCCGAAAGCCTTTTTACTTTTCGATGCCCGGCCAGGCCCAACTATAAACTAGATACGATTGCAAAAGATCCGACATATACACCTTCGGAACCGCCGTGCTACATTCATTTTGTAAACGGTACCAAGCCGTTTATACTACTTAATCCGGAGGTGCGGTCAACCCCATGAAGTTAGGAACTGGCAAGATCTATAGAACGATGCTCGCCTTGGCGCTAACGTTCGGCTTATTCGCTCCGAATGCTTTGGCAGCGGGGCAACAAAACGAGGAGCCGGGCTTTGCGAATGCGCAAGCGGATCGTGTTCCGCCATCGAACGATAGCTTGACGAACATTGCGCAGGGCAAACCGTATACGATCGCCCAAGGCTTTCGAGACGAGGACCTGATGGCCTACGAAACCCGAACGGCGGCCGACAACGGGTCGCTCTACGAGTTGACGGACGGCAGAATCGCGTCGACCAAGCAGCATGACGATTATTGCAATTGCGACGTCATGTTCCTGGACAAAAACTGGATCGGCTTCAACCGCCAGGTGAACCGTTCGGTCGTCATCGACCTGGGCGAACCCAAATATGTCGACAGCGTGATCGGCGGCTTCCTGCAGGAACGCACTGCTGCCGTCGAGCTGCCTCGTTACATCCAGTTTGCGCTGTCGAATGACAATGTGAACTGGTTCCGCGCAGGCGAGCAAAAACCGGTCTACTCCGATTCCCAGCAGGCGTCTCGCAAAGAAATCGCCCAGCAAGGGGTCAATGCCGTCGCGCGGTACATCAAAGTGGAGTTTGAAGTGGGCATGTTCACGTTTGCCGATGAGATTCAAGTGCTGGGGCGGGATGCCAAAGCTTCCGACCGCCCGGCGAGCAAGCTTCCGCGGGAGATCGCGCCTGCCCCTGACGAACCTCCTACCGTTAAACAAGCTGGCGGTGTCAAGCATATGTATATTTCTTACTACTACCCGGTTGGCGGTGGAAATGAAATGCTAGGCAAATGGACGAAGGAAGACTACAAATCGGTGATTTCCCATACGAACCCGCAGGGCGAGCGTACGGAGTGGATGTTCGACACGATCTTATTTTCAAACGGCGGCGATATTTATACGGAATACAATACGAAGGACAAATGGCAAACATACTTGGACCAGCTGTTCTCCGACAATCTCCATATTAGCGCGCTGGATCAGGCGACGGCCGAGGCCAAGCAGGCTTTGAGAGACCCGAGCTACAGAACGAAAGTCGTCATTTCGATCCCGTACCCGAATCCGAATCCGAACGGTGTATGGGGGCAGTTAGCCGGGCAAACGGTCGATTTCGACATCAAAAACGGCGAGGCGTCCTCGTTCGAAGCGAGGAAAAAAGCCGTTGAATGGTACATCGACACCGTCGTCAATACGTTCAAATCCAAGCATTACAAAAACCTGGAGCTGGCCGGCTTCTACTGGCAGCATGAAGAAGTAGGCTTCGGGACGATGAACGAGGAAAATCTAGTCAAGCATGTTGCGGCCAAAATTCATAGCGGCGGCATCAAAAAGAAGTTTTATTGGATCCCGTTCTTCCAATCCAACGGTTCGACAATCTGGAAGGAGCTTGGTTTCGATGCGGTGATGATGCAGCCGAACTACTATTTTACAAGCAAATTCGGGCCGAACGTCGAATCAAAAGGGAAAATTGACATCGGTCGCCTGCAGACAACGGTTGCGACAGCAAAACGCTTCGGGATGGGCGTGGAGGTCGAAGGCGATTACCATATGACCTGGAAAGGCTGGGGCACCGATTGGGATGGCCAGCTGTACAACGGGGAGTATGCGAACCGCAAATATTATGCTTATTTGAACGAGTTCAAGAAAGCGGGCCTTGATCAAGTGACTACCGGCTACTATCTCGGAGCGAGGACGGTGCTTCGCGATATTGTTCAGGACGCCGATCCGAAGGTGCGCAGCGCATATGACGAAACAAGCAAATTCATAGACGGCACGTACGAGGTCAAAGTGCTCGACGAGACGGAAATTCCGCTGCCGAAGGGCGATACGTGGGATCAACCGATCGAAATCGACGCTGTCGAAGGCGATGCGTATACGTCTTATATCGAGGTATCCTCGTCCAAATGGATCAAGTTCCCGATCAAAGCCCGCGAGGACTGGATCGTGACGCTTACGCCGCTGAACGGTGCACAATTCTCGATGGAAACAAGGCACTGGGGACCGACGCAAACAAAACATAGCGGCTTCTCCTACAACAAAGCTTCGGAAGTGCAATCCATGCTGGTCAAAAATCCGGGCGGTACCGACACGTTTATTATGCTGCGCGTGTTCCCGGATGGCAGTCCGAGCGGAAAATTCAAAATTTCGCTCGCAAGGCCGGTGGAAGACGGAACGATGATGATGAACGCGATCGATCTGTCGAACGACGATAAAATCGCCGGTACGGCGGTACAGGCCGGGCAAGAGATTTGGTACAAAATTTCCGGCAAAAGCAAATACGCGCTTTCGCTAGTACCGGACAACAACGCCGACTTCGACGTCGCGCTGTATTGGGATGCGAACAGCGGCGCGGCGCAGGCCGTTTCGAAGGAAGGAGCGGGTTTGACGAAAACGATCAACTACACGAACGGTTTCGCGGATCAGTTCCTGTATTACGTCAAGGTAACGGCAAAAACAGCAGGGACGTTTACGTTATACAACGGCATCACGCCTCCGGGACAACAACCGGCACGCGGCACGAGCTATGCCGATGCGATCGCATTGAATGCCGCCGAAGGCTTGGCGTACGAATCCGCCGCAATGAACGAAGGCTTGGCGGTAGACGGAGCGAGATGGTTCAAATTCGCCGTTGCCCCCGGCGAGGAATGGGAAGTTACGCTGACCCCAACCAAAGGTACGGCGGGTGTGGCAGATTCTGAAGTTGCGATGGATATGCGATGGGTGGAAGGTCCTGCGCTAAAGTGGACGTACAGTTATATGTCTCATGATACGGAACCACAAAAGCTGACGGTACTCAATGAAGAGAGTGTTACCCGATTTGCCTACGTCCGGGCAATTGCACAGCAAACGGGCGGGAACTATACGCTTGCTCTGCATAAGCTGACACCGGCTCCTTAAGCCGCATCTTTTTCGCACCTTGCACAATTCCAGCAAGCAATATTGGCGCTGTGTGACAGCAGCCCTCCACAAAAACCCGCCGGCATGCGGAATGCCGGCGGGTTTGCTTTAGATATGGTGGGGGGACCGCGTTACGATGGCGGCCAGCCCAAATATTCGGGGGGGCTTAAGGCGAGGGTAGCTTATTTTGAACCGGAATCGGATTTTTGTAATACTCGATCGCTTGCTCTCTCAAGTAACCGCCGTCATCGTCGCTGTAGACGGCGATTTTGTCGTTCGTATGGACGCTTCCGTCTCCCCAGCCCTTTACGATATTCGTTAACGGCTCCGGATTGTAAATTTCCGTTTCGTCCTGTTTTTTATTGTAGTGCGCGGTGGAATCCGGTTGGCCGTGGCCGAACATCAACCCGACGATGCCGACGTCAACCAGCTCTTGCATATGCCCGAACAAGTACTCCGCTTTGTTGTCCTGCCAGTGCCCCGGCGTATTGTCCATCGTGCGGTATACCTGATTCCCGACGGGGATTTGCCAGATCATCGCTTTTTTGCCCGCTGCCTCTACCGCTCCTTTGACGAATTGCTCCCATCTGTGGAAGTTCGGCAGCGTCAGGTTGGTGCGGTCGAGCCAATCCCCGGTTGCGCCGGAGTCCTGATCGTCGATGTCGTTGAAGATGAAGTCATACGGCTTGATGCCCACAGGAACGTCCCGCGTTCCCGACTTGGCGGCGAATTCGCCGGCGAGCTTGCCGAGTGCATAAACATCAAGCGTCGGGTCGGTGCTTTTGCCGACATCCTGCAGCGTCCCCCAGCTGTTCACGTGAGGCGCCATCAGCACATTCGGCGCGTACATGTCGCGCAGCCGAAGCAGCGCGTAGTTGTAGCCTTGGAACGTATCCGGCAAGCCTTCCAGCTCCGGCATACGGGTGCTGGACACCGCGGCCTTCAGGAAGGAAGGATCGTTGCCTTGCGCCGTACATTGGCCGAAGCAGCGCTTATTGTCGAGCACCGCCTGCTCGGCGTAGCCCGCCAAGTCCGGATCGACGTGCACGACGGCCGTTTTGCCGATGCCTTGCCGATCGTTGTATTTGCCCGTGCCGATCAGTTGCATCAGCAGCTTGAACTCCTCGAAATAAGCGCGCATCGCGTAAGGATCGTTTAAGGTGATGATATCGTCTTTCGTTTCGTCGCAGCCGATGCAGTCGGCCGAAATGCTTTGCAGCATCTGGTAAAACGTGAGAACCGGCGTATAGCCGCGGTCGGTCGCTTTTTTGGCGTAATCGTATGCATAAGCGCCTTCGAATGTGCCCACATTTCCTTGGTCCCAATATCTCCAGCCGTTCTCGTTGTTCACCCCGCCGTTCAAATAGCGGTAGGCGAAATTCCAAGGAGCACCCGTCTGCGGCATCCAGCCGGTAACGCCGTAATCGTCGTTGTTCGTCGCGAACACGCCCAGCTTCATGATTTCCGGCAGCGCAGGCTCCTGCGCCGGCTTCGGCGCCGGCGGATCGATCTGCGAAACGACCTTGAACGAAGCCGCGCCTTCTTCGGACAACAGCTTGCGGCTCATGTCCGGATTATACAGCTCAACGTTGATTTTATAGTCTCCGTCCAATACGTATTGGATGACGTCTTCTTTGGTACGGATCGTTCTTTCATCCATTTTGATCCACTTCGGCAGCGTCCAGTCGATCGACAAGGCTGCCGTTTGATCCGCAGATACCGCTTGATCGCGAAGCGTTTCGGTATGAACCGCTTTGCCGGTCAGCACATCGACGAAGGTTACTTTCATCGATACCCGTGAAGGAACGGTGCTGCCGACTTGGGCATGGACGTTCAGCGTCTCGCCCGCGCTAACCTCCGCTTGTTCCGTCCTGGCTATGGCGGTATATTTCATATCCAGCCCGCCGGTCACCTGGAATTTCGCAGCTTCGGGGTTTACGTAGAACACGCGAACGCCGTCGCTCTTGGCAACCGTAACCTTAAGCGCGTAGGTGCCGTTCACGGCCCCTTCCGGTACCGTCCATGTGACGGAATAGCGGTTCGGCACATCCTTGACGAAGCTTTCGTCCGCAAGCCGCCGCTCCACAACCCGATTGCCCGCGGAATCGAACAGCTCCATCGTCACGACGGCAGGGATCGATTCCGAGCTTGTCAGGACGGTCTCAATCGTTTGCTGCTGCCCCGGTTGTACCGTATCGGAACTGACGGAACCGGTAAGCGAGATATCCGGCACGACTCCCCACGACACTTGGAAGGAGGCGGCATCGTTATTCCAGTCATGCTCCCAAGATTTCTTCCAGCCTGGCGGGAATACGCCGATTTTAACCGAATAGTCCCCCCGTTCCTGCATAACAGGGACATCCCAGGTGAACGGGAATTGCTTCGGTACGCCTGCTTTGAACCATTGATTGTCTAAGACGAATTGCTGTACTTTTTGGCTGCCTTTGTAGATTTCCACATCGACGAGCGCTTGGGCGTCGACGTCGCTGACGACTTCCGCCGTCAACGCCGCAGCATAACCGGCCTCTACCGTAGCGTCGATCGTCGCTGCGGAGCTCCACTTGGCGATCACGCCGTAGTCCGGCTGCTCGGGTTCGACCGGCGGCGTCGTAACGCTGAATTGCGCGGCATTTTCGTGCAGGTGATACGTCATTTTGCGATCCGTGCTATAGACGGCAACATCAACCGAATATTCGCCGGCTTCAACGGCGCCGGGTACGGTCCACTCCGCCGTTAGAGCTTTCGGCTGCCGCATCACGAAATATTCGTTCGCGAATTCTTTGCTGAATACCGTCGTACCTTGGGCGTTCTTCACTTTCAATTGAACGAGGCCGCTAATATTGATGCTGCTTGTCGCGGTGAGCTGAACCGTCGCCTTGTTGCCCGTTTGAACCGGATTTCCGGATACTTGGGCGGAAGACGTGAACTCGACCTGTGGAGCTGTTCCGTCCGTGACGTTGATCGTCCCGGCGCCGGAGTTCCATGTATAGGGGCCTTCCCAGCTATTGCCGAAAATACCGATTTGAATCGGATACGAGCCAGCAGCGGCGCCGGAAGGCATGTCCCAAGACAAAGCGAATTCCTTTGCCGTATCCGCGGTAAACGACTGATGATCCAGCACCTTCTGATATACCGGCTTGCCGGTATACGGATCGGTGATGACGATGTCGACAAGGGCGGAGACGTTTTTGCTCGAGGTGACTTTGGCCGTAAAGTTTGCCGTATCGCCCGCTTTGACAGTGACGACAGCCGGAGACACTTGGGTCGTATATGTCGCGGACTCCGCAGGATTATCGGCTTTGACGGCGAACGTCCCTAGTCCCGTGTTGCGATGGTAAACAACCGTTCCGTCGGCGCTCGTTACCGTCGCCTGCACGGTATAAGTACCCGCCGAAGCGTCAACCGGCACATTCCAGTTCGTGTCGAACGATTTGGCGGTGCCGGATTCGAACGAAATACCGGCGAACGTTTTCTCGTGAACCGCTCGGCCCGCCGGGTCGTGCAGAACCAGCTTGAGCGTTGCGATTGCGGCTTTGTCGCTCTTTAAGGTCGCCGACACGGCGGCATTCCCGCCTACAGTAACCGAAGTAGGTACATTGGCAGAGGAGCTGAATACAGGCAGTTGAGTGCCTCCTCCGCCTCCCGAGGTACCCGTGACCGTGAACGGAGCGAGGCCCCAGTCCCACGAGTACATTTCCGACCAGCCCGCGCCGAATACGCCGAGGCTTACCGTGTAATTGCCGGAAGGAAGGCTTGCGGGTGTAACCCAATGGATAGCGAACGTTTTTGGCGTCCCGCCCGGCAGGTCTTGGTCGGTGAGCAGCGTTTCAAACGCTTTGCTGCCGCCCGGGCCAATCACCTGCAGTTGGAAAATCAGCTTTTTAGCCGAATCGGAAGCGGCCACGATCGTCAAATCGATCGGATCTCCCGGTTTTACCGCGGCGGCGCTCGCATTCACCGTGGATTGG
This sequence comes from Paenibacillus sp. sgz302148, assembly GCF_056120465.1. Lineage (NCBI taxonomy): Bacteria > Bacillati > Bacillota > Bacilli > Caryophanales > Paenibacillaceae > Paenibacillus > Paenibacillus sp. sgz302148. The sequence goes on along the minus strand of NZ_JBVYOJ010000027.1, from coordinate 6,190 downwards.
ACGGCAGAAGCGGCAAATGCCTGCTGTATTGGAGCGAAAATCGTAAGCTGGCTTGCAACCAGCACAAACGCAAGCAGCACGAACATCAGCTTACGCTTGATATGCTGCAGGTCATGGTTTTGCATGTTCATAAAGCCTCCTTATTGTGGTAAGTCAATGGACCATTGACGATTGTATACCAACAAAGAAAGGGGCCGACAGTGACGTAGTATTTATCTTTTTGGACGACGAGGCCGTTATTTGTCATCGTTTTCGAATCGATTGTCATCGAGCTTGTCATTTTGTTGTAATCAAAAAAAGCGGCCCGAAATTCGGCCGCTCTTCCTGAGGTCAATCATAATGGATGGTCGCTTCGTCGAACGCATACGTGCCGTCCGTCGTTTCCGACACGCCGTATTTGCTCGTCGAGGGGGACGGATAATGCCATTGTCCGCCGGAGTCCTGATACGGATCGACGTACATCGCATGGCTGCTGCTCCGGTTGTTGTTCCACGCCGACCAGCCGCCGTTTTTATCGATGAGCCACGTTTTGTCCCATTTGGCATTATAGAAGTAGGAACCGTCGTTCAAGTAATCGGGGTATGTCGTGTTCGTGGCCAGCGACAGCTCCCGGTTGACATATCCGCTCGCCAGCATGTAATTGGCCCATGAGGTTGTCACGGGGACGATGAGATTGGTTAGAATGGTTCCGTTGTTGTCATAGACGTCAAGCTGCACTTTGTACGTGTTGTTCGCATTTTTAATGAGCAGCGCTTGCAGCTGCAAAATCTGGCTCGGACTTGCGCTGAACGGGGCGCTTTCGCTCCACTGCGACCCCGTCACGACCGATGCATGAGCCCACGAGATGCATTTCCAGCTTCCGCCGATGAAACCGATGCCGATGTCGAGCCCCTGATAGCTCTGAAGGGAAGTATCATACGCGTACATGCCATGAATACTCCCGCCATTTACCTCTGCTCACGCTTCGGTTGAAGTGGGGGTTTCTGATGTCTCAACCTGTATTTTTCAGGATGCTTAACCTCAGTGGAGTTGACACGTTGATGGCCGGGTGACCATCCAACCCCTCTATCCCATTCGCTTCTTGTGCAAAGACGTTTGGGAATACTTTGCGCATAATGTTCGCCGCTCCATTTACATCGGCATTGATTAGACCTTTCGCACTCTGATACAGTCCGCGGCAGATTCGCTTTCCCGAGAAAGAGCCTGTCCACGCTTCGTCATAACGTGGTAAGGGGTCTTGGTCCAAGAAACTCGCTTTCGAGGTGTAAGCTTCTTCGGTCAGGATGACCGCTATCCCCTGTTCTTCCGCTTTATACCGGATCATGCTGATCAGCATCTGATGCGGGATATGACAGAACGACNCTCGCTTTCGAGGTGTAAGCTTCTTCGGTCAGGATGACCGCTATCCCCTGTTCTTCCGCTTTATACCGGATCATGCTGATCAGCATCTGATGCGGGATATGACAGAACGACTGATTGTTTCGCCTTCCCATAACGACTTCTTGCTTCCATCCGTCGTTATGACCGATGACGATGGTGCTCACCTGTTGTTCCACGGCCATTTTGACGATGTGATGACTGGCTTTGTGAAACAAGTCTTTAATCCGGCGATGGCGCCTCAAATGCAATCGTTCCAATCGTTTGGACGTATGCACGCCTTCTCGTGGTTTCTTGCCATGACGAAGAATCCCGGTATAGTGCGCTTTCATCTTGTTATAATACTGATTGATCGCTTTGACAATCTTGCCCTTCACGACCATCGGTTTCGAACCGGTTGTCGTGACGATGGTTGCAAGATTGTCGACGCCCAAATCAATCGCCAGTACATGTTCTTGTGCTGCTTCCCTTTTTTTTCTCGGGCAAGCAAAAACCATTTCGACCACATAATGTCCATGGCTGGGCACTACACGCACCTGCATCAACTGGCCGACGATCCGGCCTAGCTTGCCGATCCCCAGCTGAAGCTTGGTCTTGGGAAGCTTTAGAAATCTTCCTCCTTTGATCACACAGTCCTGATTGGAGAACACGACTCCTTTCGCTTTGCCCTGAGCATATCCCGGAATATGAGGTTTTCCGGTGTACTTCTCCGGATGCTTTCGGTAATCCTTCATGCTGGAGAAGAACGCCTTCCAGTTTTGGAATACGACCTTCATGATGCCTTGACTGCTCTGCGTGGGGAGTGCGCGATAATCCGATTGCTCCATCACTTTGAACAATGCGTCTAGGAAGGGATAAGACACAAAAGGCTGCTCCTGCGAAGGCAGATCAAACGGACGGGAACGATTCTTCTCGCTCCGTCGTTCATTCATCGCATCGATATGCGCTGCCAGCGTGTCCATGACTTGTTGCTGCAACGGCTGTAATCCCTCTTGCTTCTTCCAAGCAGTAAAAACCTGCCGGATATAAAAGTTCGTCGTGTTATACAGGCTTTTGGCGTTCTGACATGCTTCATCCAGGTAAGTAAACAATCGATGGCCGGGTTTGACACACACTTGATAGGTCCTGTACAGTGACTTTGCATCTGGCATGACTTTCACCTCCTCCCCATTCAGAATAGGAATATATGTTCGCTTTTATTATTATATCGCTACAAAAGGAGGAAGGAAAGAACATCTTGCTGGTGTATTCAAGAAGTCGCCGATTCACCTCGCCACTTGCAGAAGTGGGAGTACTCTCGACGGATATTGATAGAAAAACTCCGGGTACGTTTCCGTCTGCGGATTGGCGGCATACCACTGAGGCAAAGTCAAAAATCCGTTAGCTCCGATAAATCCCGTCGTGGATTGACGGACATAGTGGTAGCCTTGCGCCAAAGCGGTTGACGCGAACAAGAGCAGCGCAACGGCGGCGAAGACGGCAGCGACGATTTTTTTCATGGTGCAAATTCCTCCTCCGGTTCGATTGGCCGAAAGCCGTCGGCTGCCGGCACGACATATGTATATGAACCTTCCGTCGGCGTATGTCGGTATGGGAGGAATTTTTGGCGGTGTGCTTGTTTATCGGACAAAATGACAGGCGGATTTTTCCTCCTGCTATTCCATGATCTGTTCCGCGAGTGCGAACACCCAAGCCTTGGAAGGATGGGACGTTCTGATTTCATATTGGACGCGGCAATCGGAATCGTCATCCACCCATAGCAGCTGCTGCCAAGACAAATCCGGATTGGCCAAATAAACGGCTTCTTTGGTCGCAACTTTTGTTTTCTCGACAATATGCTCGTTCAGGTCCGGGACATGGATCCGATTTTTCGTTGTGGTGAGCAGGTGAAGCTCGAACGGGACGCCGTCTTGCGTGTAGATGAGCTGGGCGCCGACAAGCCGGTCGTTCTTGGGCAAATCCCGTACCACGATGTCCAGATTGCGGGTTTCCGCTTCTTGCGCCATCTGCTCGATTTCGTGCGACTCCAGCCCGTCAAAGCCGTACATAACAAAGATTTGTCCCAGTTCGGCGCTCTCCGGGAGTCTGAAGGAATAAGGCTTGGCACGGCGGAGCAGGTCAGCCAGATCGCCGTTCCACGGCACGGCTTCGTAGCAGGTCTGATTGCTCACCGTGCGATCGGGGTTGCCCGCGGCGACGTAGATGGCTTTCCCCATGCCGGGCCGCAACTGCCGGATAATCCGGTCCATCGGGTCCTCGTCATGGAAGGAATCGACCGTTACGAGGGCGAGTCTGTCTCCTTGCGCGTTCGAAAGCTCCAGTTGCTTCATCACCTTCTGCTTCAATGCCTGCGGCGGATGGATTCGTTCGGCTATCGCCTTCAAAGCATCGGCTATTTGTTTGTTATCGTTATACATGGGATTCCCTCCTGTATTGGCGGCGCAGCCGGCTTAACGCTGAATGCAACCTCGATTTGACCGTACCTGGCGGAATTTGCAAAATGTCGGCAATTTCCTCGTGCGTCAATTCGTTCAGATAGTTAAGAATGATGACCTGCTTCTGCTTGTAAGATAGTGCTGCGATCTGGCGGGCCAAGTGCTCGTGCGATACTCTGTCGATTAAGGAATCCGCGAAATCGGGCTCTGCAGCGGGTGTCATTCGCACCTCGACCCCTTCGTTGCGTTGTTGTCTCCATCGCTGTCTGCGATATGCCTGATGCTGCCGGACCGCGATGCCGGTCAGCCAATATTGGAACGAGCGGGCACGATCGAACTTGGCCAAGTTTTTGTACAGCTCGACGTAGATGTTTTGCACGATGTCGTCCAGTTCTTCGGGATGCCGGGATAAAAAGTAGAGCGTGCGGTAGACGGTATGTATCGTTTGATTATAAAGCTCGGAGAAAGCTTCGTTGTTCCCGTCCAGCACTTCATCGACTAAATGATTAATGGGCTGAATGATTGGCGCCATAATGGTTTCACCTCTTTTGCGGCATGATGCTATATATTGGTCGCGGGCGCGGAAATCGTTCGGTGTGTAAGCGAAGAGACTCTCGTGAACTTGCGGGAGTCTCTTGATCTACGGTGAAGCAAAGAAGATTTCCTATTGGTGTGAAGGCACCCCGAGTTCCTTTTTCATCTTCACCATTTCTTGCGTAAACTTATCGACTTCCTCAAATTGCGGAAAATGCGCCGATTGCTCGAACCAAATAAAACGTTTGGATGGAGCGACCAGCTTCTCGAAATAGCTGTAAGCTACCTCGGAAGGCGTCATGTAGTCGTATCGGCCCATGCAAATGTAGACGGGTACCTTCAGCTCGGGCAGCGTTTCGAACAAGTTCGTTTTTTCCGTTTGCGGCAAAATGACTTGCGCGGAGAAGCTGTTGCCGACCGCCATCCGGATGGCGTCCAGCCATGAATATTCGGGCGATAGAAGCATGCCGCCGATCAAATCGCCGTATGAGTCGCTCAACCGCTCGGAGCCGCCGAATTCATGAACCCACTTCCGCTCCAGCGTCGCGTCTTTGCGCGGATTGGCGTAAGGCGGTGCGCCGATCGCTTCCAACTGCTCGATTGCTTCCGGATTGTCGCGCTGTTTGGCCTCGCGCAGTGCGAATTCATAAGACAATCGCTCGCCCTCCGGCGAGTTGGCGACTTGTCCGATGCCGATGTAGGCGTAATAGTCTTCGGGGTATTGCTGAACCGTCCGAATGCCGAGCAGGCTGCCCCAGGAATGGCCGGCGATAAATATTTTCGGCTGATGAAATTTATCCCGCAAATATTGCGTCAGCTCATGCGTATCCGAGATCAGTTTGTCGACCTGCATATCGTCTTCCGACAAATCGAAATGATACGATTTGCCCGAGCCGCGTTGATCCCAGTTGACGACGACGAACTCTTGCTCCAGTTGCTGCTGGTATTTGCGGGCATACGCGATTTGCGGATAACCTGGTCCGCCGTGTAGAAATAGCAGGATCGGATTGTTCTTGTTGTTGCCCCGAATGAGAATCGACTGCTTCACACCGCCAAGCTCGATTTGGTCAAGGGAAGCGACGCTGTCCTGCAGAACGAAGCCTTTATCGTCGGTTATCTGAGGTGTCCAGGATACGAAGAGGAATACCGATAGAATCGATAGAATCATGACGAGAACGAAGATGAGGCGAGTGCGTTTGTACCATGGTTTTTTCATAAAGTATGCTTCGATAAGCCCCTTTCTAGCAATCTACTATAATTATACAAAAATAGCCCGATCTGACCACCCGAACGCCGAATAGACCTTCGATGATGTCCGAAGGTCTGTATTATGGGCGGGTTCCGGCGGGAAATCGCAGAACAGCGCGATGGTTGAATACGACGGTCGAACGCCGATGCCGCCATCTTTCATCGAAGACATCGGCATGAGTGAAGCGAAGCTCTGTCCCATCCAAGCTGGCTACTGGCCGCCTTCGATGAACTCGTCCACGCTGCGCGCCGCCTTGCTCTGGTTGCATTCGTGGCAAGCGCAGACGCAGTTGACCGGCGTCGTATGCCCGCCTTTGGCGCGGGGGAGCAGGTGATCGATCGTATCGCCGTATTCGCCGCAGAAATGGCAGGTATAGTTGTCCCGCGTCAGAATGTAGTGGCGAAATGCCTTATTGGTGTAGAGGCGTAAAATCGTATGGCGGTTCACGACGACGGCAGCGTGTTCCTTGACGAGCGTGACCGCCGTTTCGAGGTCGGTCTCCTGGTGCCAGCGCCGCCCGCGGTCCGTACGGCCGCGCATGCGGACGATGCCCTGCCGCGTCGGCCGCAGCACCGAAGCGTCCGGCCCCTCCACT
>NZ_JBVYOJ010000026.1:0-78586 GCF_056120465.1 Paenibacillus sp. sgz302148 | reverse complement strand
TTGCATGTATTAGGCACGCCGCCAGCGTTCGTCCTGAGCCAGGATCAAACTCTCCATTAAAGAAAAGCTGATTGTGCTCATTGTTTATTGCTGTTTCGGGGTCCCCGAAAAGTAATCGGATTAAGCTTCGCAGCTCATCGTCACTTTTTAGGGTTCCGTTTGGCTTATTCGCTCGTTGTTCAGTTTTCAAAGAACAATCATTCATTCTTGTTTTCGTCCCAACCGCTTGTATCTCGCGGCCAGATTTATAATTTATCACAGTTTATCGGATCAATGCAATAGCAGTTTATTCCATATTCTAAATTCTTAGAGATTCGTCGATGTTGGAATGGTTTTTTCATTGGAAACTTCTGTTTAAACTTATTACAGCATATGTAGCTTCTGCTACAATAACTTGAGCATAGGTTGGATTAGTAATGCCCGTTTCCATATATAACTACTCATTCCTGATAAGAAAAACTGGACGCAAGGCTTTCCTTCATCCTACTTTCCATATGTCCTTTGACTTGTATAAAGTCCGATTAAATGACCCCAGAAAAAACAAACCGTCCCCAATTCGTCCCCAATTACCTAAAAACAAATTTGTCTCGCTAATAGAAATAAAATCCAAACAACAAAAAAAGCCTTGATTATCAAGACTTTACGCTTTAAATATTATGGTGCGGTCGGAGGGATTTGAACCCTCACGCCTTTTGGGCGCCACCCCCTCAAGATGGTGTGTCTGCCGTTCCACCACGACCGCATATCGATGCTTTCTTATTATACATTGCTTCCGAGGAAGAAGCAAATGGTGAGCCATGAAGGACTCGAACCTTCGACACCCTGATTAAAAGTCAGGTGCTCTACCAACTGAGCTAATGGCTCTTACTGTTTAATAAATTCAATGGTGACCCGTAGGGGATTCGAACCCCTGTTACCTCCGTGAAAGGGAGGTGTCTTAACCCCTTGACCAACGGGCCATGTTGTTCATTTCTTTCGTGTCGTTTTTTGACGACAAAAGTGATTATAACGCATATCACTCATGTTGGCAAGCATTTTTTTTGAAGTATTTTCGAAGTACTAGAAGCATTCTGTATTGCCATACATTCCAGGGATTCCGAACTTGGCAACAAAAAAAGCCACCCCAGACGCAGCGGCCTTGCTTGATTAACACTATGGCGGAGAGAGAGGGATTCGAACCCTCGCGGCTGTTACACCCTAACGCTTTAGCAAAGCGCCCCCTTCGGCCTCTTGGGTACCTCTCCAAAGTGGCTCCCCGAACAGGACTCGAACCTGTGACAACTCGGTTAACAGCCGAGTGCTCTACCAACTGAGCTATCAGGGAATATTCAAAGTGACAAGTAATAATTTATCATGATTCAACGCTCGTGTCAAGCAAGGTTAGCTTTAATTTTCCGCGGCATTTGCCGCACGCATATTTGCGGACATTCATCTTTCTTTTGCGCAAATACGTCGTATGGCAGTCCACGCATTCAAGCTTATATCGATACGGTTCCTTGCGCCCGGCCGTAGGCAAATTGCGGCAATAACGAGTGCCGCCCACCTGCACCAGCAAGTTCTTGAAATCGGCGTCGCGATGCTTGTATCCTTTCTTCAGCAAATGCAAATGATAATGGCACAGCTCATGTTTGATGATGCTTTCGACATCGGCAAGCCCGAATGTTTCCAGCTGCTGCGGACTGATTTCGATATTGTGCGAGTGGGTAAAATACCGGCCTCCCGTTGACCGGAGCCGCCTGTTGAAAGTTGCTTTATGCTTGAAAGGCAGGCCGAACCATTGCAGCGATATCCGCTCTACCCATGCTTGAAGCTGCTCGTCCGTCAATGTTTCTCCCCCCTTGTCCCTCGCTTATGCTACTTGAATTTTAACCGACGATTACGTTACACTGTCAAGTAGCAATGTACTAAAGAGCCAGACATGAGGGGAGCCTATTCATGCCGAACATGAGATATGTGATTTTGAAGCAAAACGATCAGCTGCAATTCGTGGAAATGCCGGCAACGCACGCTTACCAGTTGAGCGCGCTCAACGTCCGCTTGCATAAAGAGCTGGACAAACTGACCGCCGCGAACGTGCCGAATTTGCCTGCTGTCGTTGCGGAATGCGATAATCTGGATTTTATGGACCCGACCTATAACACTTCGAACGGACTAGATTATATTAATCATCTGGAGCAGTCCTTTGCATCCATCGAGGAAAAAGCTTACCCGCTGGTCGCCCTATTGACGGAAATTCGCGCTTTGCAAGCCCAACTGGAGCAATGGTACGACGAGGAATATGCTTAAACGGCTATAACGGACGTGCACGGACATTCGCCCATTCCCATATGCTGTATTACTCGCATAAGGAAAGGGATGGTACCGATGCCGCAGTGGCTTTGCAATCAGTTAATGCGGGCATACCGCAAAAAAGACCGCCGGCAAATCAAGCTGCTGAACGATTGCTGGTTTTTTTACCGAACGAAAGTGTCCGATTCCGATCATAAAAGCGCTACCCATCCATAGATGATAAACAAAAAAAACAACGAGCGATGCCGTCTCATCCGAAGGATGAACGTATCGCTCGTTTTTGATTTCCGATCCGGTCAGCCCGGCTTCCGCATCGTTAAGCCAACGCGGCCTTTCTTCAAGTCCACGTTCAACACCCAGACGGTAACGGTATCGCCGATCGATACGACGTCCATCGGGTGTTTGACGAACTTGTCGGCCAATTGCGAAATGTGAACGAGGCCGTCGTTTTTGATTCCGATATCGACGAATGCGCCGAAGTCGATCACGTTGCGTACCGTGCCGGTCAGCTCCATGCCGGGCGTCAAATCCTCGATTTTCAGCACGTCGGTGCGGAAAATCGGCGGCGGCAGCTCCTCGCGCGGATCGCGCCCCGGCCGCTGAAGGCTGTCGAGGATGTCGCGCAGCGTCGGCACGCCGACATCCAGCTTCGTTGCCAGCGCCTCCGGTTCCACGCCGGCGAGCTTCTCCTTCAGCTCTTTGGAGCCGAGCTGAGCGAGCTCGAGCCGCAGCTCCTTGAACAGTCGGTCGACGACCTTGTACGACTCGGGATGAATCGGCGTATTGTCGAGCGGCTGGTTGCCTCCTGGAATACGCATGAAACCGACGCATTGCTCGAACGTCTTTGCGCCAAGACGCGGTACCTTCTGCAATTGCTGGCGGCTGTCGAATTTGCCGTTTTCCTCGCGGTATTTCACAATGTTCTTGGCGATGGTCGCGTTCACGCCGGCTACGTACGACAGCAGCGACGGCGAAGCCGTGTTCAGATCGACGCCGACATGGTTAACGGCCGACTCTACGACGGCGCCGAGGCTTTCTTCCAGCCGTTTCTGCACGACGTCATGCTGGTATTGTCCGACGCCGATCGACTTCGGATCGATCTTGACCAGCTCGGCCAGCGGATCCTGCAGCCTGCGGGCGATCGATACGGCGCTGCGCTCCGCCACGTCAAGATCCGGGAACTCCTCCTGCGCAAGCTTGGAGGCCGAATATACGCTGGCGCCCGCTTCGCTTACGATCATATATTTCAGCTCCGGACGTTTCAGCTTGCCGATCAGCTCGGCAATGAATTGCTCCGTCTCGCGCGAAGCCGTTCCGTTGCCGATGACGATAAGATCCACGTTGTGACGGCGAATGAGCTCGGAGATTTTCGCTTCGGCCTCCGCGACCTTGTTGTTCGGCGGCGTCGGATACGTCACGGCGATATCCAGCACTTTGCCGGTATCGTCGACGACGGCCAGCTTGCAGCCCGTCCGGTACGCGGGATCGACGCCAAGCACCGTTTTCCCTTTCATCGGAGGCTGAAGCAGCAGGTTCCGTAAGTTTTCGGCAAAAATCTTGATCGCATGCTCCTCCGCCTTCTCGGTCAGCTCGCCGCGCACTTCGCGTTCGATCGACGGCGCGATCAGCCTTTTGTAGGCATCCTCAATAACAGCCAAGAGCGTACTCCGAACGACCGAGTCGCCCTTAATGTACTGCTTGGCGATATACTCGTGGATTTTGTCCGAAGACACGTCGAGCGACACCTTGAGGATCTCCTCGCGCTCACCGCGGTTAATGGCCAGCGTACGGTGCGGAGGCAGCTTACGAACCGGCTCCTGGTAGGCATAATACATCTCGTACACGGACTCTGCGTCCTTATCCTTCGCTTCGGTAACGACGATGCCATGATCCTGCGAATAACGGCGCACCCAGGCTCGCACCTTGGCATCGTCGGCGATCGTTTCGGCGATGATGTCCATCGCGCCCTGGATCGCATCCTCCGCAGTTGCAACGCCTTTGCCCTCGTCGACATATTTCGATGCCTCGGCGTCCAGCGACCCGCTTCGCGGCTGCGCTAGAATCCATAGCGCAAGCGGCTCGAGCCCGCGCTCCTTGGCGACGCTCGCCCGCGTCTTGCGCTTCTGCCGGTACGGGCGATACAGGTCTTCGACCTCTTGCAGCTTCGCCGACCGTTCAATCGCCGTACGCAGCTCGTCCGTCAGCTTGCCTTGCTCGTCGATCAAGCGCACGACCTCGCGCTTGCGCTCCTCCAGGTTGCGTACATATTGCAGCCGCTCCTCGATCGCCCGTAACTGATTCTCATCCAACTCGCCGGTCATTTCTTTGCGGTAACGGGCGATAAACGGAATCGTATTGCCTTCATCCAGCAACGACACCGTCGTGCGCACTTGGCGCAGCTGTAAATTCAGCTCCGCCGATATTTGCTTGACAATCCGCTCCTGCTCTTGTGCCTTCATTTCCTCGGTCCGTTGCTCCGACTTCTGCTCCAACTGTTCCATCGAATCATGCACCTTCCTTTACGACATGGATGCCGAAGCAACCTCCGGCTCGTTCTTGCTTGCCCTTTCAAACCCTACATTTAAGTTTAACCGATTGGGGCCGATCTGTGAAATCCATAAGCCCCACAAAGCCGGGCCAAGCTTCGAACCGGATGCCGGTACCTCGCGGTAACCCCGAAACATATAAATTCCCGGCAACAAAAAAAACGAGGGACTTCTCCCCCGCTTGTTCCTACTGCTCTGTATTGAATTAGAACTCGATTAATCCGACGCTGATTTGCAGCGAGTCGTCGACCTTGCGCATCGTTTCTTCGTCCAGATGCGTAATTTTGTCGGTTAGCCGCTGCTTGTCGATCGTCCGGATTTGCTCAAGCAAAATAACGGAATCCCGGTCGAAGCCATGCGTTGCCGCTTCGATTTCCACATGAGTCGGCAGCTTCGCCTTCTGGATCTGCGCCGTAATCGCCGCCACGATTACCGTAGGACTGAAGCGGTTGCCGATATCGTTTTGGATAACCAGAACGGGCCGAACCCCACCTTGCTCCGAACCGACTACCGGCGAAAGATCGGCAAAAAAAACGTCACCGCGTTTTACGATCACTGTTTACACCCCGCTTACTAAGCGGTCAAGAGTGCTATCCGCCTCTTCCTCCGCAAAGAATGCCTCCGAAGCCATATTGAGGTTGATTTTGGCCATTTCCAAATAGCCGCGCTGCATCGATTCACGAATATGCCGTTTTTTTCGCTCCATTAGGTACAGCTTCATCGCCTGCCGAATAAATTCGCTGCGGTTCGAGTTTTCTTTCTCGACGATGCCGTCCACTTCCTCGAGCAAATAATCCGGCAAACTAATCATGATCCTTTTCGTGTTATTCATATTGGCCACCGATCTCGCACCCCCAAAACATTTCCAAAACCCTTAGTACCATTATGTCGAACAAGAAGTAAATTTATACAAAAGTAAATATATGCGTATCGTATATCAAGTATGTTGCATTCGATCGTATCAAATCCGCACTCTACTATTTCGCGCTCAGCGAATAAATTCCTCTATAGCCAAGCGAAAAACACGCTGGTAATTGTCGCCAAGAAGTGCAGCGGACCGAGTGCAAAATAAGTCGCCTCGCATTACCCGAGAAGCGGATTCACGGTGCCTACCGGCACGCCGTTTCGAGTATATACGCGCGGTACGCGACTGGCGATCATACACGTGATCTCATAATTGATCGTGTCGAGCTTTACCGCCAGTTCATCCGCGGTGATCCGGTCATTGCCCTGCTTCCCGATCAGTACGACCTCTTCACCGGCCTCAACCTGCGCTCCGGGAATGTCCTCGAGCGAAATCATGCATTGATCCATGCATATATTGCCGAGAACGGGCGTACGTTGTCCGCGTACCAACGCTTCCGCGCGTCCGGACAGCATCCGGGTGTACCCGTCGGCATATCCGACCGGCAGCGTTCCGATCCGCTCCTCGCGCTGCGTAACATATTTGGCCCCATAGCTGATTCCCGATCGGGGAGCTGCGGTTTTGGTCCAGACGATCGCTGTTTTCAAGCTCATCACAGGCTCCAGATCGACCCGCTGCTTGTTCACTTCCTCGGACGGATAAAGCCCGTACATGCCAATGCCAATCCGCACCATCGAATAGGACAACTCCGGCGTATCGATGCCGGTTGCCGTATTGCCCGCATGAATGAGCGGGATTTCGATATCGCTGGCTCGCAACGTATTCACGATGGTAGCGAATCGGCGATGCTGCTCTAGGGTATAGCACTTGTCCCGCTCATCGGCGCAAGAATAATGCGTAAACATGCCCTCGACATGGACCGCAGGCAAACGATGCAGCCGTTCGATAAAATGCACCGTCTCCTCTCGCTCAGGAAAGAGCCCGAGACGTCCCATGCCGGAATCGATCTTCACGTGAACCTTCACCTTCGGCGTTTCGGCCGGCAGCTCCGAGAGTGCCTGCAGCAGATCATCGCTGAATACGGTCAGCGTAATGCCCAGCTCCGCCGCGAGCGGGATGCCTTCCGGCGGCGTATAACCGAGCACAAGAATGGGCGCCGTAATTCCCGCACGCCGCAGCTGTACCGCTTCGTCCAGAAATGCAACGCCCAAATAATCAGCACCGCATTGCACCGCTTCCCGCGCCGTCTCAACGGCTCCGTGTCCGTACGCATTCGCTTTTACGGAAGCCATCAGCTTCAACGACTGCGGAATCGCACTGCGAAAAGCTTCTATATTATGACGCAGGGCATCTAGCGATATTTCCGCCCGCGTCGGCCGGTAATACGAATCCACGGTTGTTCACCTTCTCCTCATCTGTAAACCAATAAACCTATGTTAATCGGTTCTTCCCATGCTGTCAATGAACATTCCGCGACCATTCGTCCCAGTCGGGACAAGCCTTGGCGGTTTTTAGCCGCAAGCTCCCGAGAGCTCGGGATTTCGCTTATTTCTCCGGTTGATCCGGCATCGACTGCGCAATTTTTACCATCTCTTCCTCAGGTAAATCATCGCTCGATAAGCGGAACTCAACTCCGTCATTCGTCCAAGTCAACGTCTTCTTCTCGTCGCCTGTCATAGCTCCGATCGTAAACCCTAGATTAACGGCCCTGCTTTCCATGAAGGAGACGGCGCGATCCAATGCCCGCGATTCGAACAACGTATAATTGTACGTGCCTTCGTAACGGATCATGATGCCCTTCTTGTCGCCTAGCTCGATATCGCTTGGAGCTTTGCTCGTTACGCCTTCCGGCATATACGCCGGTTCCAGCAAAGCGACGTCCATGCTGTCCATCGGCTTATCGGAACCTGTTTGCTGTCCTTCATCCGTACCGGCCATCGTAGGCACGTTGCCGTCCTTCAAGCTCGTCATGTTGCGCTGCATATCGAAGGAATCTTTGTCAAACGCTTTATCGAACTCGAACTTGTCGAATTTGACTTCGACCATCACTTTGTCGTTCGGATCGGAAACGGCGACCTGGATCGGCGCATAATTGGATTTGTTCAGCCAAATTTTTTGGCGGGCGAGCGACCCGCTCTGATAATTGGCGACTACGTCGAAGACGTAAGCGTCTTTGTCGGTGGTGAATTGCCGGGAATTGTCGGAGATGATGCTTTGCACAAGCGTCTGATACAAATACACCTGTCCTTGATTTTCCGGCCAGTTGCTCTGGAAGCGGAAGCTTTTATTTAAATGCGGCGTCAGAACGAATACGCCTTCGTCGTTGCGGAGCACGATTTGCGTAATGTCCTTTTTCGCATTGGTGAGCGCAATCCGATAGTAGTGCGGCTGCTGGTACGATACCTCAACCTGATACTCCTGCGGCTGCTGCCCGGTATACAGCGTCATTTTGCCCGCTCCTTGATAACTCGCCATTTTGCTGACCACATGATCCAAATCCTTAACTACAGACTCTGCATCTTTTTTCCCGCACGCGGCAAGAAATACAGTTACGCACATCACGATGGCGATTATCCATGTGATCCGACGCATGTCATCATCCCCTCTGCACAATTTATCAAACTGATACATGTCTATGTGGGGACTTGGACATTTATGCAGACAAGAGTGACGAGCATGACAAGCAATAACGGACGAACTCCCCTTGAACCGCCGATGATCGGCAACCGAACCGTTTTGTATTGTATGGTGTAATATTTGTATAGTATACTGAACGAAGACAACTGAACAGGAGGCGATATCCCTTCCTATGGACCTTATCCATATCCGCATCGGGCATAATTTGCAAAAAATCAGGAAACAAAAAGGACTGAGTCTGGATAAGGCAGCGCAGCTTACGAAAGTGAGCAAAGGCATGCTGCACCAAATCGAACACGGGGATATTCAGCCGACCGTGACAACGGTCTGGAAAATCGCGACCGGGCTTCATATTTCCTTCTCCGCGCTGCTGAAGGACGACGAGACCTCGGTGTCCATCGTGACCCGCAAGGACGTTCCCGATGTCACCGAAGACAACGGGCGGTGCAAACTGTATTTGTTGTTTCCGTTCGACCCGCAAACCCGTTTCGAAATGTACACGATTATCCTGGACCCCGAAGGCAGCTATCATTCTACTCCGCATAATGAAGGCGTGCACGAGTATATTACGGTCGTTTCCGGCGTGTTCCAAATTCAGATCAAGGATGAAACCTATACGCTCCACGAGGGGCAATCCGTCCGGTTTGCCGGTAACGTGCCGCATCGCTACACGAACCTGGCCGAAGCTGCAACGACCCTGCATGTGACGATGCATTACGCCGAGTCATACGGATAATCCAAAGCAACATTCTAGGAGGAACAACATAATGAGCCAACCGCTTAAGGAAAGCGCACAACGGGTGCAAAATACATTATTGAAGCTCGGCCATTCAGGCAAGGTCGTCGAACTGCCGGATAGCGCGCGGACCGCTCAAGAAGCTGCCGATGCGATCGGCTGCGAGGTCGCGCAAATCGCCAAATCGATCATTTTCCGCTTAAAGGCGTCAGATCAGCCGCTTTTGGTCGTGGCGAGCGGCGTCAATCGCGTGAACGAGAAGCATGTTGCCGAGGTCGTACAAGATAAGCTCGGCAAAGCCGACGCCGATTTTGTCCGCGAGCGGACCGGGTTTGTGATCGGCGGGGTCGCCCCGCTCGGACATGCGGAACCGATTCGGACGCTGATCGACGAGGATCTGTTCCAATATGATACGCTATGGGCTGCTGCCGGCCATCCCAAAGCGGTATTCATGCTAACGCCGCAGGAACTGGCCGAGATGACGCAAGGACAAGTCATTTCGATTAAATAGGGGGCGAATGCTACCGGAGCTCGTTTTTTGCGTAGAATGATGGTATACCACCACGCGGAAAGAGAGGCAAACGATGAATTCCTGGGTAAAAATGGCGCTATTTATGCTTGTTGCCGCATTTTTGACGCGGCTCATTCCTTTTTCGGAGTTTTTCCGAAATGTCGACACGCTCGTTCATGAGCTGTCCCATGCTCTCGTTACGCTGGCGCTTTCCGGCAAAGTCATGTCCATCCAACTGTTCAGCGACCAGAGCGGCGTGACGTATTCCATGATCGACGTTCCATGGAAGTCGATCCCGATTTCGCTTGCCGGTTACGTCGGAGCTTCATTGTTCGCGGTGCTGCTGTTCCTGCTCCATTCGCGCGGCAAGGAACGGGCGGGACTGATCCTCATCGCCGCGCTGACGGCCGTGAGCTTGCTGCTTTTCGTCCGTAACGGCTATGGAATTACCTGGTGCGTCGGATTTCTTATCGTGACGATCCTGTTCTGCTTGAACAGAATACCGCCATGGCTGCGAAACGGCTACTACCTAATCGTCGCTTTCATCTGTCTCGTGGAGTCGGTGATCGGCTCTTTCATTATTTTGTGGCTCTCGATCACGAGCGCCGGCTCGGCCGGGGATGCGGCGAATTTAAGCCGGGATACGTTCGTGCCTGCCGTCGTCTGGGGGATTCTGTTCGTCGCGATCGCTTTGTGGTGCGCCAAGCTGGCTTCAAGCCTGTTCATCAAGCGTTGGAGCGCTCCGGCCTCGGCGGCGCAGCGATCGAAAAGCTTCTAGCTACGCCGAGCAATACAAAGAAGGATGCCGCTGCTCCGAAGCAGGCATCCTTCTCTATTTTGCGGGGCAATCGACGCGTTGGCGCTGGTCCGCTGATGGAGCCGTGAAGGTAATTGGCACCGGATAGTGCCGGTGCAAAGCTGTTGGCGACGGGTGCCGGTCCATTTTCCATAAATATTAACCGACCAATATAAATTCCCCTCAATATTGTAAGAATGCTGCATCCAAGGTATTAGTCTTGCACTGATCAGATCATCGTCAATGTGATAGGTCGGGTATGGATTAGTCGGCACGACACAGCTGCCCCGATATCGGGCATTGCGCCCCAGTATCTCCGGATTTCTACGATTTTCTAGCCGACGCAGTTCCGCCCTCATATCGGGAAAATTCCGTAAAGCTGTAGGTTCTTTTTCCCGAACCGTGGTGATTGATGAGGTCGATCAACATCGTCACGATCCTAGTCTTCTCGCTATCCTCCACGTAATAAGTCGTTAATTGAGGAACGCTTACCTTCACCAGCTCGGTTAATCCCGAACCGATTAAGCTAACTTTTTGCGGAACAGAAACGCCTGTACTCTGCAATCGTTGAAGGACTCCGAATTGAATGACGGTATTCGTGCAGAACGCGGCCGTGTAATCGAGCTTCAGCATCTCGGCTCTCCTGCAAAGTTCGTACCCGTTCTCGTCGTCGCTGATTTGGATCAGGGACCGGTCGAACGGGATTCCGCTCGATTCATGCGCTTCTAGGAAGCCTTCCAAGGCCAATTGATGAATTTTATATTCCAGGCTCCCTATAAATAGCGCAATGCGCGTATGTCCTAGTGAGATGAGGTAACGCGTGGCATCATAAGTCAGCTTCTTGTCGTCGAACATTCCGTAACTCAGATCTTCCAAGTTCTCAGTTAAAGGCAATCCGAAAAGAACGTAAGGAGTCTCGTAGCTTCTCAGCACGCAATTTAAATATTCATCAACGTCGCCGGAGACGATGCAGCCGTCGATTTCCTTGCTCGCCAGCGCCTTCTTCAATTTGTTAATGGATTCGGGAGCTTTCGTGACATTCATGAAAATCAACCCGTAGCCGGATTGGCTGGCCGTTTGCTCGATAAGTTGCAAGTCAATCATATAACGCGGGTCATCCGCATTCCGATCGTACAGAATATAACAAAGCTTGGGAGAACCCTCGACTTCCCGATAGCCCAGTTCTTTGGCCGCCTGCAATATTCTGCTCCGGGTTTCGCTTGAAATTGTGCTGCTGTGCGTATTGTTCAGTACGAGAGAGACCGCCGTTCGCGATATCCCCAGGTACTCCGCGATTTTTTTTTTAGTTACCATCGGTAAAGCTCCTTCTTTCAATCTATTTCATAACGTTTGTTATATAATTACTTCAATCAATGAAAATTGTCAATTTTTAAACGATAACCAAGCCGAAAAATGAAATTTTCAAGTATGTATTCGGTTAAAATTTTTCGAAAAATGCTATTCAGGACTGTATTGACATTTATGCATAACGTTCGTTATGATACCTGTGAACAGTGTTATTTTGGAATACATACATGGGGGCTTACGTTGTTATAACGCAGGTTACGGCGGTGCTCGTAGACGCAGGTCGTGGGAAAGATCCGTCTAAGGCACTTTTGCGAAAATGTATCCCGATCAGTTGAAAATCGTGGCGGAGGCCGAGCCACGCCCCCGATTGGTTCGCAGCGGAGCGTTCCAGGCATGCTCTAATGTGCCAGAAGTGACCGATATAACTGGAAATTCAGCAGGGAATTCTGTTGACCAAACCAGATTTCCAACAAGTCATTTAGACTACGGCAGCAAATGGGGTTCCCCGCTTGCCGGGTACATCGGCAGGCTGCGGAACGCCTCGGCGTATTTCACGCCAATGGCTATGCCGCGCATGGATGACGCCTTCGACATGAACTCGACGTAATCCATGCCATAAAGATGCTGTAGCCATGTATCCTGGCTTTCGTGGCAGCGCAGCATTCGGCTTTTCGTCTCGAACGTGTCGGTGATGTCGACGTAAAACTCAGGCTCGAAGCCGATCGAGCCGATATTGTCCATGATAAATACATGGGGAACTTTGTCCAAGTGAGGATATTCCGTTTCGATCAGCCGGACAGTGACGGGAATACGGCAATCAGCCGCAATCTCGCCGCAAATACGGTGATCCGGGTGGTAGTCATTCGTGCCATGCACGAACATCACATCCGGATTCGCCCGACGAATGGCATTGATGAATGTCATCCGCGTATCCCTGTCGTGAAATAGAAATTCATCGTCAAACCCGAGCCAGATTAAGTCGGCTCCGATAACCGATGCGGCATTCTCCGCTTCTTTCCGGCGAATGGCGGTAATTTCCTCTTTGGTATGCGTCGGGGAGCCGACATTGCCGTTAGTAGCGATCATTATCGTCACATGGTCGCCTCTCGCCGCATATTTGGCCAACGTTCCGCCGCATAAGATTTCGATATCATCCGGATGCGCTCCTACTGCCAAAATTCGCATAAGTATCCCCTCCCCAAGCTCATCTATATTTGCTTCATCCTGATATCCCCCGTCGAGCTTCTCGACTTATAGGGTTACAAACACTTTAATTACCTCATCTGTCTTCGATCGGGCGAGTGCCAAAGCTTGATCCAAATGGTCGAACGGAAACTCTTGCGTAAAAAGCGGCCGTACTTGCACCACTCCCGACGCCATCAGCTCGAGCACTCGCGGCCATACATATGGAGCATTCGTTGAGCCAATCATACGAAGCTCTTTCATGACGAGCGCCTGTACATCAATCACGACCGGTTGGCCGGGCAGGCCGAACATCAGCAACTGCCCGCCTCGCCGCAGCAGGGTTAAGGCCGACGCAATCGAGCATTCCGTCCCCGCGGCATCGATGACAATGTCGTACGTTTCTTCCAACTGCCGCATTTGGTTGTCGTTAGCCGACAGAACTTCGTCGGCGCCGAGCTGCCGCCCAAGATGTAGCCGTTTATCGCGCTGGCCAAGCAACGTTACGTAACCGCAGCCGGCTGCTTTCAGCAACTGAACGAACAAAAGCCCAGTCGGACCGTCGCCGATCACCGCTGCATGCGCACCGACGGCAATATCGAGCTTGTCGACGCCGCCGACACAACAATGCAGCGTTTCTGCCTGCGTTGCCTCGGCGAAATCGAGTACATCGGGCAGCCGGTACAAGTTAGCCGCAGGCACATTCATGTAATGGCGCCAACCTCCCGGCAGGTGCAACCCAATTTCCACACCGCGCGGGCAGTGATGCTTGCGCCCGTGACGACAAGCTTCACAGATGCCGCAGCCGACAAGCGGGTCAACGCATACGCGATCGCCAGGCTGCCATCCATAAACGTCAGGGCCGACCCGCTCCACGACTCCCGCCAGTTCATGGCCTAGCGGCATCGGCGGCTTGCCGAACTGCACGTGGCCACTCATGATGTGCAGGTCGGTGCCACAAATGCCGATTGCCTTCACACGAACCTCCACTTCCCCAGGGCGAAGTTCCACCCGTTCGGCTTCGCGGCTTTGCACTTCGTTAACTCCCGTCCACTCCCAAATTCGTTGACTTTGTCTTGCCATTTCTTTCACTCAACCTTCATATTTAACATAGGCTCTCGAATAACCCATTCGTCTATCGATCGCAGCGGTATTTTTCAAGCGCTTTTTCATTGATCTCAATTCCAAGACCCGGCTTATCGGTAATTTGTGCGTAGCCGTCCTGAACGACGATATCGCTTTGCAGCATTTCCTGGCGAATCGGCGTTTCGGCGACACAGTATTCCAGTAGGCTGCCGTTCGGAATCGCCGTAATCAGGTGCAGGGATGCCGCTATGACGATACCGCTGCTCCAGGCATGAGGAACGCATGTAATATGATGGGAATGGGCGAGCTGGGCGATTTTCTTCGCTTCGCTTAAACCTCCACAACGGGTGACATCGGGCTGAATGATATCGACGCCTCCCTGCTCGATCAGTTGCCTGAACCCGTAACGTGTGGTTTCGTTCTCCCCGCCGGCAATCCGGGTCGTCGTCGTTTCAGCTAGCTTACGATAGCCGTCGTAATCGTCGGCGAACAGCGGTTCCTCGATCCAATACGGTTTATAAGGTTCGAGCTCTTTAATAAGCGGCATGCGAGAAGCAGCATCGATTGGGTGATCGTCGGATGGAATAAATCCCAGATCGAACAACAGGTCTACGTTCGATCCGGCTGCCTCGCGGGACGCTCTGACCAATTCAATGATTTCTCGGTTGCCTTGCTCGAACCCGCCCCACCCTAGCTTGATCGCGGTATAGCCTTGCTCGACCCATTTTCTAGTTTCTTCGTAAGCTTCCTCAGGTGTATACGGCATCAGCGTGCTTGCATACGCCCGCACTTTCCCACGCTGCGCGCCGCCAAGCAGCTTGTAGATCGGCTTGTTCAGCGCTTTGCCGACGATGTCCCATAGCGCGATATCGATACCGCTCATCGCATGAATGACAACTCCGCGTCTGCCGTAAAACTGGCTGCCGACGTACATTTTTTCCCAAATCCGTTCGATCTCGAAGGGATCTTCTCCGATGATTATCTCGCCAAGTCCGCGGCAAATCCGGTGGGAGGAAGGGGACTCGATAATGGCTTTGACGACCCATGGGGCCGAGTCCACCTCGCCGTAGCCGACGATGCCTTCATCCGTATGAACTTTAATGATAATCCCATCCTGCGCGCTGTCGTTGTTTAGCTGAACGTCGTTCTTCTGACGAACCGGAATCGCTTCGACTTTCGTAATTTTCACTTGGAGTGCCTCCCTGAAAATTTGTTTTTCTAGAAATTTCGGGATTCCCACACCTCTCGATCGCTCAACCGCAAAACGAGCGGCTGCAGCGTACCCAAGGTTCCCCGGATATTAAACATAATTTTATCCTTCAACGGCACGTTACCGGCTTGATCCAATAACGTCCAAACACCGTCGTCCTGCAAACGATATGCATAAGGCTTGATCCAGCCCCCATCGATCGCAAGCGTTACTTGTTCAAGCGGATCCAGACTTAAATTGTACACGGCAATCAGCTTATCGCCGGTTTCCGGATTTTCTTGAGCGCTGACGAACACATTCGGATCCTTGGCCGCGTAAACCGGCAAATTGCTCCGTCCCAGCCATTCTATAATGCCTCTGATTTGTTCCTTGCGCTTGTAATTGTAGATCGAAGCGGACGCATTCTGCCGTAAATCATACGCCATCACCGCAACCCGGCCGCCCAAACTGTTCTCATAAAGCGTGACGGCTGGAACGACCGCTTCTTCGCAGTCATTCCATAACTCAGACATGACGCGAACTTCCGGATGCTTGGGCGAAATGTGGAACACACTGGAGTATTGCTGAATGGCCATAGCCAAATTAACAAAATACATCCGCATCCCGGCTTCGGACTCCGTCCACTCATCAAGCTTCGTCAACCGTTCGCTGACGAGCGTATCGCACAGCGCAGCATCAAGCTCCGTCACGTAGACGCCAAGCAAATCTCCGTACCCTCTGCGACAAACATACATGGCGGCAAGCCCGTCCAGAAACACACCGGAGCCTAGCAATTCGCGCAACTCCTCGTCCGACAGATCGAGAATATCTTCACCGCATACCATAGCCGGACCTTTACCGCCTTGGGCTGTATAGGGAATCCCCATCTTACCCAGCACCGCAGCCCACGCCGACGTCACAATCACAGGGGGGTGGTTGCCAACAACAGGTCGGTGTGCCTGCGCATGAGGCCGGTACATTACATTCGGACCTACTATGCGGAAACCTTGCACGACGCGCATCAACTCATTAAAAAATGCCCTATTTCGGCCAACCATCCGGAAGTAACCTTCATCTTCGAGCGGTCCGTCCGTGTATTGCGTAACATAGGACAAGGAGCCGTCAAACCCGTAGAACAATGCTAAAGACACCAGAGCGCGCAGCTTGGCCGCCGAGAAAAAGAACCGCGAATGCGGGAACGGATCGGATTCATGGATCAGCTCGAACTCGTCGCCCAGCGTCATCTTGGCATGCAGCATATGGAAGGTGAGCGAAGCAAAATGATCCGCCTGATCGCTGCCATAATCGCTGCCGAACAGACGCACAAGCGGCTTTGTCCCTCCTGCGAGCGCTTTGGCCACATCTTGCGTAAAATCGCCGTCGATGTCGCAAACGAAGGATTGGCATAGTGCCATACGCGTGTCAGGCGCGATTTCGTCAACGGCTCTCCGCATGCTGCTTGACAGTTCCACGAGTGAGTCCTTCATCAAATTCGCCCATACTTTCCGATAAGCCACAGCCTGATCTCCGCCTGAACGGAACAACGTCTGCAGCTCTTCCCTCGAAACCTCTTTACCGACAAGCTCGGAAAAGCGTTTCATATGGAGCGGACAGAAGCAGCCGAATCTGACCACATCGTGATTGCTCATTTCATAATCGTCTTCGAAGAAGATATACGGCGGCCTGCCTCGCTCCACAACCGTTTGCATGTACGTCCCCATCGAGCTCATGAATTGTTTGTCCAACGGACAATAGGCTCCTTTGGATACTGCACCGTCGATGCCTACTATTTTTTGTGCCGAGGCCGAAACTTCTCCCTCCAACAGCAGTGGATCGATTGACAAACTCGGAGCGCACCACCATCCGACTTCAATGCCTTCAGCGGCCACGCGGCTCCCGACTTCGCCAACAAGATCGCCGAACGCTTCGAACGCTTGCAGGATCGTTGCCCCTTTTGCCTCCCCGTCCCATGTCGGGAAAACGAGAATGAACCGTCGCAACCCCGCTTCCCGGTTCAACTTTCTCATCGCTTCTATCATTTGTTCTTTCTTGTTCTTAATAAATAAAAACGGAACGATTGGATCGAATGAGTATTCCTTGTCAGCCATGATGTAACACCTTCCTCAAATAACGTTCTTGTTTCGCGCCATCCTATAGGCTGTTTCCGCACAAAAAGATCGTTTAGAAACAGCCCTTGGTCGATATTATTGCTTCTTCAAAAAGTTAAAGACAGCTTGCGCTACTTCTGCGCGATTAACAGACACTTTCGGCGCAAACTGGTTATTGCTGCGTCCAACCATAATGCCCAACTCTGCCAAAGCTTGAGTTGCTCCTCTTGCCCACGGAGATATTTGCGCGTCATCCGCATAGCTGTGCGATAAAGCAGGCTGGAGCGCTTGCTTGGTCTGCCATTCCACTGCCCGCTGCAGCATAACCGCCATTTCCTCGCGCGTAATTGCTGCATTCGGAGCAAAGCGATCGTTGCCTTGGCCAATGATCAATCCCGCTTGTGCAGCAGCATTGACTGCGCCTGCGAACCAAGCATCAGCGCTTACGTCTGCAAATGTGCCGCTTCCGTGATCCGCAAGCCCCAGCGTTCTTGCCAATATTACCGCGAACTCAGCGCGTGTGATCTGACGATCAGGAGAAAAAGTTGTCGTTGTAGCGCCTTTCAGGATCTGTCTGGCAGCAAGCTCGCGAATGGCTTCCTTCGCCCATTGAACCCTGGATAGATCATCGAATTTCTTCACAAACACCAAACCCGCTACCTTGCCTGCCTCCAGCAATTGGACGCTGAATCGGCCGTCGGATACTTCTTCCTTCAAGTAGACAAGATCTCCGTTCTCTCCAATACGATATAGATGGTAGTTTGCCGGCTTTTCCGAGATTGGCCAAGAAAGCGTCAACGGCGTGCTAAACGGCTTCGCCACCTGCTCGTTCGCGCCTTGCTTCCATTTTACCAAAACTTCCCACACCTGATCTGGCAATGTAATATCGGCGTACTGCCTGCCGGCTGTGAGCGCAGCCAAGCTTTGTCCTTCCTCTTTCCCCACCGCTTTCAGTTCAAGAGTCATCTTATCGGATCCGGCCGCCTCGACCGACTTCAGCAATTCAACCACCCATTCGGGACTAAGTGTCAGTTGCGCATTGCCCTGTTGAATCGTAAGCGGCGTATGCCGCTGTTGCAACTGCTTGAGCAGATCCATAGGGAAAACAGCCTTTTCCTGTCCTGCTGCAAACGTAATTTGGGGCTGCTTCGATGCAATATCTCGTGCCTTCACCACATATTCGCTCGTTGGAGAACCTGTTTCCTGGCCGCTTCCCGTCCCGCTGTAAGGCGGCTGGCCGCTTCCCGTCCCGCTGTAAGGCGGGTCGTTAACCCACTTCGCATGCGCCGTCACATTGCCCGTGATCGCAGCATCGAAGTTAAATGCGGTTGTGTACGTATCATCTGTGTACCAGCCCTGGAACGTATAACCAGCTTTCGTCGGAGCGGCCGGCTGCGTCGCCTTGCTTCCGCCTGCGACAGTTTGATTCGCTATCGATGTGCCGCCGTAGGTTTGGAAGCTCACCGTGTAGCTTACCGGGGGGTTCGCTTCCCACTTCGCATGCGCCGTCGTGTTGCCTGTGATCGCAGCATCGAAGTTAAATTCGGTTGTATACGTATCGTCTGTGTACCAGCCTTGGAACGTATAGCCCGCTTTCGTCGGGGCGGCCGGCTGCGTCGCCTTGCTTCCGGCTGCGACAGTTTGATTCGCTATCGGTGTGCCGTTGTATGTTTGGAAGCTTACCGTGTAGCTATTCACTGCCGGCAGCGTACTCAACTCAAAGGCAACATAGTTAGCCGTATTAGCTCCGTCGGCAAGGCCATTGTCCGCCAAACTGAGGGCTACTCCGTTCGGATTGCTTGGTTCCACCAAATTAAGGTGCGCCGTAACGCCTATCTTTTTGCCCACTTCGGCGGTAATACCAATCGTTGACCATGGAATCCCCATTTCGACCTGATAGCCATCCGCCGACCGCGTGCTTTTTTGGATGATTCCTTGCGTCTTGTCGGCATTCACAGCACCGTTATAATAGGTTACAGGATCATCTACCCTGATCGTGTATTGATGGGTGCCGCTATCGCGCGCACCTTGAACGAAATTGCTGTCCACGAATAATTCAACGCTTGAATCCACCCATACCGGATTTGTTGTTGTGGATCTGATGTATCCATCCTTCACATCAAAGGCCGCGTACAAATAATCAGGGCTCCACAGCAATCCCAATCTGCCGCCGCTGCTTGCATCAAGCAAATTGCCAAAGGCTTTATAACCGATATTCCAGTTAATATTCCAGGCTGCTTCATTAACAACGCCATCGATACTCATCGCGTCACTGTCAACCTTTTCAAGCCTATAGGTCGCTTTTGCTTTCGCAAATTTTTTGGGCAGCCAAGCTACCGAGGACTGGGCATCCTGCGAGCTGTTCTCCGTCAACGCCAGCTTGCCTTCGGCTGGAGCGTTCGCATCATTGACATCCTTATCATTCACATGGGCAGTGACTCCGATGATGTTGCCAGCGATCGGCGTGATACCCAGCGAACGCCATGGAATGGCAACTTCGATATTGTAGCCTTCCTCCGTAGCCCCGTAGCCATATTTCACCTGCTCATTCGCTTTTGGCGTTTGCCGGTAAATATGCACCTGAGGATCATTCGCGCGGAATACATAGCGAACCGTATGATCGTCATAAGCACCTTGCTTACCGGTACCGTCCACATAGATTTCCACAGAATCGTCATCCCACGGATTTGCCGCGCCGGAATTGACGACTTGCTTATCCTTTACCGACACCGCTGCCAACAAATATTCATCATTGTAAGTAAAGGAAGCTGCAGCCTGATTATCCGTCGTACCCGATCGATTAGTTAGCGACGTCCGCGTATCCCAAATCTGTTCCTTCAATTTGCCATCGAGATAAGGAATTGTTTGGCTATAAGGAAGGTCGTATTGCTTCATCGCCTCTTTATCCACGCCTTGCAAATACAGGTTGCTGAAATAAATGTCCGTTCCGAGCGCGTAGGGCCATGTCCAGATCTGAACGGAGCTGACATTGGATATGTCTTTTGTCACTTTCGACAAATCAAACGATATATGATTGTCTCCATGGCGGAGGTCTGCAAGCTGCCCGTTATATAATATATTTCCATCGGGGTCTCTTAACAGAATGTTAAACCATCTCTCGTCATCGCCAGACGCACGGTAAATGTCTAGCTCCACTGTACTTGCCCAAGAAAAATCCTTCGAATCTTCTTTCACCGGTATTGAGATGCCCGGATACGGATACGTGCCGGCTACTCCATCCGGGAATCTAACCTGTAGCGCCTTTCCTCCCCCCGTCGCGTGATCATTTGTAACTCCGATGATCTGAGCATTATCATCAGTCAAAATCCCGTTTGCTGAAGTGAAATCGTGAATGACCTTTTTCAGCATAATCGGCTCAAGCCCTCGAGATTTGATCCATACCCGTTTCGTCAGCGTACGCTCGATGCCGCCTTTCTTCAGCTTTACGGTGACGTCGTTCATGCCCAAATTGACATCCATGACATAACGGTACTGGTCGCTCACGTTATTGCCGGGAATCGATTCCGCGTTAACGGATACGTCATTAATCGAAACTGTCGTCCCCTTCTCGGCGTACACGATGACCTCTTTTTTAGAATATTGCTTCGGCTGATCCTTGAATACGACTAGCGCCTTCGGATTCATCGCCAACTCTTCGATGTAATCGGCGATTTCACTTCTTACCTGCTGCAAGTCTTGCGGACTCTTCGTAAATGCTTTCACATTCGTAAACAAGCGGTCATAATATGGCTGGATTAGTTCCTTGGCGGATACGACTACCCCAAGCTGCTGCGCCGCTTGCTTAATCCGCTCTTCCAATAGCCACAAATATTCATAGTCTTGGTTGCCGTCGCGAATCGCTTGCAGTCTCAATGTCGCAATCGGACTGTTCAAGCCATATTTATAACCAGGGTATAACAGGAACCCGTCTCCATTGGCTCCCGGGAATGCCATCGGATCGTTCCAAATATCGCGTGCAATATATTGAAAGCCGGTCCATTTAGCATACACGTTAACCGACCAATACAGATTCCCCTCAATACCGTATGAACGCTGCATCCAAGGGATGAGCCGCGCACTGATCAAGTCGTCGTCAATATGGTATGTCGGGTATGGATTCGTAGGCGTAACACAGCCGTACCACCACATATTGCCGCCATTCGCTTGAAAATCCTTGACCTGTTGCAAATACTCTTCGCTGTCAAACTCGCGGAACAATGGTGTGAACGTATTCACATCATTTTTTAGATCCGGATGAAGACCAACGGTTACAACATGTCTTAAATTGGGATCAATCGCCTTGATCTGCTGGCTCCGCAGATTTACCAAAGGGTATTTATCTGGCGTCGGTTCATCAATTTCTCCGCCCAGATAGTAATAGGCTTTACCTATCAGACCTTTGTTCTTTAAGCTTTGGACAAGCTTCTCCGCTCTGCTGTCCTCGTTATTTGGTCCTTTATCAAAATCGCCTATCGTGTAAGGAATATTGTATGCCGATACGCGCGGATCATTGACATAAGGCGCCGCCAAATCTGCATAATGCTCATAATCCCACGGGATAGGCAAGTAGGTTGGCGTCACATGATAATTTAATAGAAACTCATAGTAGTTCCGCATGATTTGCCAATATTCCGGAGAGTTCTCCACCAGTCCAGGATAGCCATAACTAAGGTTCCAGTCACCCCATACCGCAAAGGCGGTTTGTGCATGATTTTCCGCCGGAAGCGCAAAATCCCTGACTCTTACCGTAATCGGCACCTGTTCCGTCGTACCGTTAGCCGTGATCGATATCGTTCCCGTATACAGCCCGGCTGGCGTGTTCTCATCTGTTTTGACGGTAAACCAAATCGCCTGATTATTTCCACTTTGCACTTGAATGGATTCATTCAAGGTCATATACGGCGCGTACGGAATTAAGGCATCCGGATACCAGCCCGGCTCATAGGCGCTATTAGACCTGTTGGTGGTTTTGACATAATGCTGCACAAACTTCTCGATCTCGCTTGCCGGAATGGTCGCGCTGCCTGAGGTTAAATCCGAGATTTCGACATTCGTGATGTTTACATATCCGCCCTGAGCTGTGAGCAGCACTTGCCCGCTCTGATATTCGCGCTTTGCCATCTCCAGGTTAACGGCAGTTGAAGCAAGCGGGGCGGCATCCCGTTTCACATTCGAGATGCTCGGAGCCGTCCAGACGCTGTACGTGCCTTCTACTGATTCAGGGGCGCTGCCTACGTTTAATTGCACAAGCGATACATCGTCGAAGTAGATCTTGCCTGTGCCGCCTGTGATGAAAAGGTATGGCATCACCTGTCTTACGCCCGGAACGATTTCGAAGCGGAAAACAAGCTTCTGCCAATCGCCCGTAACGTTATCCAGAGCCATCATTCGTGATGTCATCCAACCATTGTCGCCAATGTAATCCAAATTCACCGAAGGCCGTCCGGGGTTTGTCGGATCATCCGCCTTGACCCAAACGGACAACTCGTACTCTTCCTTGTCGTCAATAGGAATACTTGACCCATAACGCCAATTATAGTTCCAGGTTGCCGTGTCCCCGTTGTTCGGATATTCGAAGAAAATACTGGAACTGCCAGAATGTTTGACGTCACTGCTGACACCAAAATTTGCATTCCCCGTATTCACCCAACCGGTCGGCTTTCCCCCCGCCTGCAGCTCGAATCCCCCGTTATCAAACTTGTTTGCAGATGAAGCTGACAATCGAACAATCGATACATCGTCGAAGTAGATCTTGCCTGTGCCGCCTGTAATGAAAAGGTATGGCACCACTTGTCTTACGCCCGGAACGATTTCGAAGCGAAATATAAGACGCTGCCAATCGCCCGTAACGTTATCCAGAGCCATCATTCGCGATGTCATCCAACCATTGTCGCCAATGTAATCCAAATTCACGGAAGGACGTCCGGGCTTTGTCGGATCATCCGCCTTGACCCAAACGGACAACTCGTACTCTTCCTTGTCATCAATAGGAATATTTGACCCGTAACGCCAATTATAGTTCCAGGTTGCCGTGTCTCCGTTGTTCGGATATTCGAAGAAGATACTGGAACTGCCCGAGTGCTTGACGTCCGTGCTGACGCCGAAATTTGCATTCCCCGTATTCACCCAGCCAACCGGATTGCCTCCCGATAGCAGCTCGAAGCTCCCGTTTTCAAACAAATTTACGGCTGCGGCCTCTGCTTTCTTCGGCGCAACCCCCGCTCCGGCAAATACCGGGACGATCAAGCATAAGATTAGCCACTGGATCGCCCATATTTTGCTCCTGCTTTTCCATGTTGTCATCCTAATTCACGCTCCTCTAATTTTAATTAATTTGAAGGCGCTTTCTTTGGTGCGGATGAAATTCCTCTTTTCTTTCCCCTTGCAGGGAGAGGGATCGGTCATTCCTTTACACTCCCCATTATGATGCCCTTCATGAAGAAACGCTGCAAAAACGGATAAGCAAGCAATATCGGCAGCGCCGCAATAAAGATTTGCGCAGCTCTACCCGTCCGGCTGTTCACGCGGAGAAATTTCTCCGCTTCTTGCGCACTCATTTCTGTCAAATCCTTCGACACGATCGTCGTCTGCAAGTAAGTCTGGAGCGGATAATGCTTCGGCTGATTCATATAGATGAGTCCATCGAACCAGCTATTCCAATGCCAGATTACTGTGAACAGTAGCACTGTCGCCAGTGCAGGCATCGATACCGGCACATAGATGCGCCACAGAATCGTCCAATGATTCGCACCGTCCAGCTTGGCCGACTCCTCCAACTCCTTCGGAAGGTTGCGAAAGAAATTGAGTAGCAGCACCACATTAAACACAATAATCGCCGACGGGATGACAAGCGCCCAGATGGAATCGATCAATCCCGTTGACTTGACGACTACGTATGAAGGAATAAGCCCTCCGCTGAAAATAATCGTAAAGACGAAATACCAGGCATACGCGGTACGGAACCGAAACTGTCTGCTGTCCTTGGACAACGGGTATGCGAGCAACGTCATAAGAATCATGCTGGCTGAAGTGCCGATTGCGGTACGCTGAAGCGTTACCCAGAATGCTTGCAGGAACTCCTTTTTCGCTAGCGCAGCTTCATAGGAAGCCAAGCTGAACTCGACCGGCCACAGCTTGACTGCCCCTGCCGACACTGCCTGGGCCGAGCTTAGCGAAACTGCGAACACATGAATGAGCGGAAACAAACAAGTGAAAGCCAACAACGTCAAGAAGACCATGTTGCCTATCGTAAACAGCCGGTAGCCGATACTTAGTCGATACGACGGCATAACGATCACCTTCTTTAAAAGATTCTGTAATTGGCCAACCGATAAGCCAGATAATACGATATCGAGATCAGTGTGAACGAAATGACGGACTTGAACAAACCAACGGCGGTCGCAACGCCATACTGAAACTGCTGTAGACCGAGACGATACACAAATGTGTCGATAATATCGCCCGATTCATACACTTGCGGGCTATATAGGTTAAAAATTTGTTCAAAGCCGGCATTGAGAATGTTTCCGAGACTTAACACGGCCATCAGTACGATAATTGGCGTCATGCCCGGCAGCGATACATGCCAAATTTGCCGCCAACGTCCTGCGCCGTCTGCTTCTGCCGCTTCATACAAGGTTGGATTGATCCCTGTCAAAGCCGCCAAATATACAATCGTTCCGAACCCAAATTCTTTCCAGATGTCGGACATCACAACCGTAAACTGAAACCAATGATTATCGCCGAGAAAATAAATAGGCTTAAGTCCAAACCAGCCAAGCACCTGATTGAGGATTCCAGATGTCGGGGATAAAATATCGATCAAGATGCCGCTCAAGATGACCCATGATAAAAAATGCGGCAAATAAACAAGCGTCTGGAACGTTCTACGAAAGAAAGCCTGCCGGACTTCATTCAGCAAAATCGCCGCAGTAACAGGCACAATGAGACCTAGCGACATTTTCATCACTGCGATGATTATCGTATTCGCAATGATCCTCGGCGTATCCGGCATCAGCATCACATAGCGGAAATTATCCCACCCCACCCACGGCGAATTAAATATGCCTTTTGCAGGCAAAAACTTCTTGAATGCAATGACGGCACCAGCCATCGGTCCATAGCTGTAGATGAGAACGATGATCAAACTTGGGAGGATCATCAAATGCAGCAGCCGGTTTTGTCTCCACTCTTTGCGTAACAGTCTGCTCCCCTCCTTAAGGAAGGGAAAAGGTTATGAAACATCCCCCTTCTCCCCCCGAATCCATTTTTATTGTTGCGACTTGTACCACTCGTTTACTTCTGCTGTAATTTGATCGCCGCCAAGTTTTTTCCATTCGGCGATGAAATTGTCATATTCGTCCACGGAAGCGCCCATAATAATTTTGGTCATCACTTCATCTTCTTTCGCTTTCAGTACGCTCATTTTATCGCCCATCGTAGCCGTAGGCGCACCATAGAATTCGTTAAAGTGGTACTCGTTTTTCTTGTAGCCGTCGTACATCATCGCAAAGGTGCCGCCTTCTTTTACGATCATATACTGAAGCCAGTTCGGGAAGGTAACCTCGCCTTCCATATACTTCTTGGCTGCTTCGTATCTGGCGATCCGGTCTACATCAACGCCGAGAATCGATGCATCACCAGTTTTAAGCGCTTGCGGGATCAACTCTCCTCCCTTGACAAATGCATCCATCGAATTGACAACAATCGGGTTGATGTCCCAGAAAAACTTTCCGGTATCCTTATGCGCTTTGCTGAATACGAGCACGTTGTTCTCATCGTTCGGATGCAGCGAGTAATCGATCCATTCGTTCAGAAGCTTGACGACGGCTTGCGGATTTTTCGCTTTTTTGTTAATGACATAAAATCTGTCGACCGACGCGCTGGCCGGATTAAGCGCCGGTTGCTCGTCAACGGATGGGATCGGGTATACTTCCCAATCCTGCACCAGCTTGCCGTCTTTCACCGCGCTATCGAAAGCGGCGCTGTACCAGAATGCGCCGTATGTCAATCCGACGCGATTGTTTGCAATCAATTCGAGCTCTTTACTCGTATCTTTAACGCCGAATTCAGGGTCGATCTGCCCCGCCTTGAACATATCCTGCAATTGCTTCAGCGCCGGCTTCATGTTCGGATCAAGACTGCCGTATTGCAAATTGCCGGAGGCGTCTTTCACCCATTGCTGCGGGTACAGGTGATAACCAGCGAAATATCCAGACAGCGACAGCGACTTGGACAAGCTCAAGCCGTACGCCTTACCTTTGCCACCCGTGTCCCGTTTCGCGAACGCTTCCGATATTTTGACCAAATCCGCCATCGTCTTTGGTTCCGGCAAATTCATTTCCTTCAGCCAATCTTTGCGAACCCATACGTAATTCATAGAGTTATACGGGCTATTCGTCACAGGAATCGCCATCAGCTTGCCGTCAAAGGTTGCGGCTTTTAACTGGCGTCCGCCGTCTTTCGTAAACTCGCTTTTCGTGTCCGCCGACGCGTATTTATCCCATAGTTCCGTCAAATCCATAATCATGTCATTGTCGACCAACTGCTTAATATCGTTGATGCCGACTTTGTAGAAATCCGGCAGGTCATCCGAAGCAATCGCGATTTTCAGCTTCGAGTCGTAGTCACTCATCGTATTGACGACCCAATTGTTTTTCAGTTTGATGCCAAGCTTCTGCTCATAATAATCGTAAATCGTATTTTTGTTGATGTCCTCTCCCGGTTCAAAAGCTTGCTGCGCGTCGATGCTGCGGATCGTCGTCAATTCGATCGGCGGGTCGAACTTGCCGAGCGGGTCGATTGCTTCCTGGCTCTGGGATGCGCTTGAAGTTGCGCTGGCGGAAGGCGCAGAAGCTTTCGGAGAATTGGTAGCCTCATTGTTATTGCTGCTACAAGCGGTCACGGTAAGCAGCAATGCGAATAATAGAGCGGCTAGTCCAACTTTAGCATTACGTTTCATAGATACTCCCCCTGGTTGCGTAGTGATTTCCTTGATCGGTTGGAATGGCTGTCGAAGCGCTTTCCCCCTCTGCAACAAGTATATAAACCCGCGCATATCCGCAACTAGATTCACCTGTTGACATCCCGTTACATTCCTTGACTACTTCTTGGCACACGGCAGAGCGGCTACGAATCCCGATATTCCTGCGGAGTCATGCCCATGTTCGCCTTAAAGAAGCGAATAAACGACAAACGCGAGTCATAACCGACCATCGCTGAAATTTCGTAAATTTTATAAGCGGAATGCTTCAGCAGTTCCTTCGCCTTTTCCGTCCGAGCCATATTGATATACTCGGACAAGCCAATCCCTGCCGTTCTTTTGTACAATCTCGACAAGTAGGAGGGATTAAGGTGAACGATGCCTGCAAGTTTGGCCAGCGAAACATCCTCCGCCAAATGACTGTTGATGTACTCGTTAACGCGGTGCACCATGATATGTTCGTCCTCCACAACCGGCTGATCGCGGTTATCGAACAACAGTTCTGCGAGTTTCCGGAAATAGGCGCGAAGCTCCTCCCACGACAGATTCACGTCGACATGCGACAGGCGATCTAGGCCGATCTGCGCGGCCAGTTTTCCGTCGAGCGGATATTGATTGAGATAAGAAAGGAACACGGAAGCAAGCCCGTGGTACACCTCCAGCTTGACGAAGCCGGAACGGTTTTCCTTCGCCGCATGGTCGATAATCTCGTCTAGCAGGCTGTCGAAATCCGCTTTTCCGCCGTTTTCCAGGTAGTGACCGAGCAGACTGATCTTTTTCGTTTTGCGGTTGGCCAGCTTCATCTTGGCGGCTTCAAACGACGAGCGCGGGGCACTGTGCCCACTCTGGCCTTTCAGCCTCACTTCGCTTCCCGTCCCCTGATCTCCCCACATGAGAGACAGCAATGCGTCATAGGCTTCCGGCAGCGATTCCCACCGCACGGCGGCTGGGCTGATCGCGAAAGATACCTCAAGGTCGATCGCCTCTCGACAGTTCGCCTGAATCGAATCCAATTCGCCGTATACCCACTCGAACCAATTTTTCTCGGCTTCGCTTTGCAATACTTCCCCCGTCTTCACGTGAAGATCGGTCGGCTGGAGCAGCCAAGCCACATTCGAGCCATCCACCTCCGCCGCTGCCAGCCTGACCGTCGAGATCAGCTTTTCTGCCGCGATGTTCTGTACCGCATAAAGCATCAGCTTGCGGCCTTCGACCGTTCCTTTGCCTCCCCAGGAATCGATGCGTCCAAGAAGCACATATACCGGCAGCTCCGCCGACAGGCTCATCTCCAATTCGTGAAGCCTGGCTCTAACGGAGGATTCCGACGACGGCGCCCTTCCCTTGAGCAGCTCGTTAACGTACTGCTGCTGCAAGAGCAAGATCGCCTTCCTGCTCTGAAAATTCGCTTCCAGCAGCTTCCGGTCCGTTGCAGCCTGCGCGTCCAGCTCCGCAATCGCTTTATCGATCGATCGCACGATGCCCTCGTCGCTCTCCGTCTTCAGCAAATAATCGAAGCCACCGCCGGAAATCGCATTTTTGACATAATGAAAATCATCGAAGCTGGTCAGGAAAATCACTTTGCATAGCGGCCAGCGGCGCTTGATTTCATGCAACAGTTCCGTCCCTTCCATTCCCGGCATTCGGATGTCGGACAATACGATGTCGATCCTCGTTCGGCTTAGCACTTCAAGCGCCTGATAAGCCGAGAACGCCTGAAACAGTTCTAGCTCGGGCTTCTTCTTGCCGAACATCTTCACAAGCCCTTCCACGATAATGGGCAGATCATCCACGATCAGCATTCGATACATCTGTCTCCGCCTTTCCGCTGCTATCCAATTTCAGCCGAATTTCTACGCATAATCCGCCAAGCTGCGACCTCGTCAGCGATAAGCCGCTGCCGCTGCCGAACATCAGCTCGATTCGTCGATGGACGTTAATGACGCCGGTCGTTTCCTCCATAAAATTACCGCTCTTCGATAGTGCCGCCGCCAGTTCCGCTAATCGGGCATCCGATAACGTTTCACCGTTATCCTCGATCCAGATTGACAAATATTCGTCGGACTCGGAGGTGTGCACCCACAGCTCCCCTTTCAGATCAGGTGACCCAAGAGCATATTTGTAGGCGTTCTCCAATATAGGCTGCACGATCAGGCGGGGCACAAGCAGCTCTCCGTACGTGTCGGCAAGCGGTTCGAACTCGACGTCAATCCAATCTCCGTACAGAATCGATTGCATAGCCACGAACACTTGGGCATGCTTCATTTCTTCCCGAAGCGGAATCCGATCTTCCGCGTTGCGCGTAATAAAGCGGAAATAATCGCCCAAATACAACGTGAACCGATAGGCGCGTTCATTCTCTCCTTCTTGAATCAAGCGGTTCAAACTAAACAGGCAGTTGTACATAAAATGCGGATTTATTTGCGATTGCAGTCGCTTAAGCTCGGAGCGCTGACTGAGAATTTCTTTCTCATACACTTCGCTGATCAGCACTTCCAGCCTCGATACCATGCTGTTGAACCTGCGGTATAAATATTGGAATTCATCGCGCCTCGTGCTGGTTTCGATCGGAAGAAGCTTGCCGTCCTCCACTTTGCGGAAAGCGGCTACGAGCCGGCGCAGCGGATGATGGATGATGCGATAAATGGAAACTGACAGCAGGAAGACGATACACAACGAGAAACCGAGCAACGCCCAGATCCATCGTTCATAGCGGTTCAAGGAGCCGAGTATGTTATTCTCCGGAACGTAAACAAGCAAAATCATGTTCAGAACAGCCGATTTGCGATAGGAGATCAAGTAGGGCGAGCGTTGAATCTTAGTGGAAGTCATGCCAATCGCCGCATCTTTCTTCAATTGTTCCTCCGCAAACGTCCTCATTGTTCGCGCAACATCTCCGTCTCGTTCGTTCGTGATCTCCCAGTTCTCTGCAGCGTTAAGCAAAACGAAATTGCCCTGGTCCGGACTGACGATATTTTTTAAGCTTTCGCGCAGCTTGTCCGCCGACAGCTCGACGACAACGACGAAAACGGGCTTCCTCCCCGATGCGCTCACTGGATACCGCATGCTCATAAACAACCGTTCGCCAATGGCCATCACTCTGCTCGGGTCCACATTATTCGCCAGTTTCTCGTATTCATCAGCGGGAATGTAGGACAAATAATCATTCGAGACGATCGTTCTGTTGCTGAACGGGAGGAACACCTTCGCCTCGGCAATGTACGTACTGGAAGCATTCAGCATTTGCAGCCGCTTCTGCACAGCGAGCACCTGGCTCATGCGTTCGTAATTTGTAGCCGGCTCCTCCGAGATACCAACCTCCATCAGTTCTTTATCGATCACAAACTCAAACATCAGCTGGCTGATGCCTTTAAGCGCATTCTCCAGCGACTGTATATAGAACGCGTCTCTGCTCTGGACGGATTTGGATATTTCCTCATAAATCGTTCGGCTCCCCTGTTGATTCAACAACAGCGTCATCACCGAAAGTGGCAATAAGACAGCCAGCAAAGCTGTAATCAGCTTGGCAGAAATCGTAAATCTCATTCGTTTCAACGATGAGACGTTCATTGCCTGCCCCTCCTTTTCATTTCATTGTATGAAATGCTCCATGGGCATCCAAGTTGCATCTGTTGACATAGCATTACATTTATTTACTTGTTACTCCTTTCAGCGTTTTCAGGTCCATCCCAATAAATGTTATCCTGTTTTTGTTCGTCGCTTTGCTTCTTTTTTCCGCTCATATGCTCTAGCCCCCCACTTCTTCTCTTGGTTTCTTTCCCATTCCTCGTTATAATAATAAATCCGGCCGTAGCTTGGATGCCAAATAACCACAAGCTCCATTCGCTGCTTGCAGCAGGACACTGTATCGGATCGCGCTCATACGTTTCAATCATTCTCTCCCGATATGTCTTTTTCCTTTTTAGCGTTTTTTCAAATACCATCTCGATTTGCTTATGCTCCATATACCGCCATAAATTAATGATCTTCTGCGCATCTTTGTTCTTACTTCTACTGTAAAGACCGTACCGGCCAACCATCCGAAAATTTTTCGGTGGGATATGCTGAATCAAATCATACAGAAATCGATACACTGGTGCTACCACATCCACTCGTTTGCCCGTTTGG
The DNA here is from genome assembly GCF_056120465.1 of Paenibacillus sp. sgz302148. NCBI lineage: Bacteria > Bacillati > Bacillota > Bacilli > Caryophanales > Paenibacillaceae > Paenibacillus > Paenibacillus sp. sgz302148. The sequence goes on along the minus strand of NZ_JBVYOJ010000026.1, from coordinate 47,226 downwards.
TGATCTTCATACCAATAATGTGCTTTGTTGTAGTCGTGGCTCACGATTCGGTACTCCGCGATTGCCGGTCTTGCCAGATATCTTCCGATATACTTCGCTGCTCCCCTGGCGTCTTTCCAAAATCGTTTATTTGAACTTTCACTAGGAATGCACAGACACGATCCTCTACGATGGATTCATAAAGTTTCTATGGCAGGGGGAGAGTTCCATATGATTCACGAACTTGAAAAAGAACATTTTCACAGGTGTGCCAGCCTTGTCATCCAGGACCGGCACGTCGAGGTACAAGCGATCGTATCCGGGGTAAATCCGGGGAGGATCTTCGTGGACGATCCGGCTGCGCCTCGATCCGCGAAGATCTGGCAAGGGAACATGGACGGATTCTCGTTTCTGGGTGACCCGACGAACGATGCTTTCAACCAAGCTGCACCCGAGTTTGTCGAGCAGGCAATCGCTCCTGATGCCCGCAGATTGGGGTTAGGTTGGTTCGAGGGTTATGGACATCATCCCCGGTGGGACGCGACGATCGAAAAGATGTTGCTCACAAAGAGCTGACAAAATGGGTTCAAAACGTATACTTGATGGAAAAAGCACCTATACAAGGACCCGTGCACATGCTAGAATCGCCCTATCATCTTGTAAAAATATCCAGAGAGTTGCTATGTGCTGCCAATGGCTCTAGTGCGGATGAGTTGATAGACACCATCCTGAACTACTGGAGCTCCCTCGATGATTTTTTCCGATACGGCATCGGGTATGTTGTCCAATACGAGCAACAATTCGTAACCTCCTGCTTCTCCGGTTTTGCCGCCGGGAACTTGCACGGAATTTCGATCGAGACGGCTGAAGCGCTTCGAGGCAAGAAGCTGGCCCAAGCTGCGGCCCGTGCTTTTATCAACGACTGCCTGAGCAGCGGCAAGTCACCGTATTGGGACTGCACGGCAACGAACCTCGCCTCCATTCGCGTAGCAAGGAACATCGGACTCACGCTGCATTTTGACTATAACGTATACGGTTTTCGCTTCTAACACGCTCGTAAACGAAATCATAAGGAGATGATCCGATGAACATTGAACAATTTCGCGCATGGTTAAAAGAAAGCTTTGGCTCGCTTCTCGAGGATTTTGCCGAAAACGACGAATACGGCTTCAACCATCCGCTGCCGCACGATTTTACGACGATCGGCTATGCGACGAATTTGACGCCCGAAGTCGTGGCTCAGGCCGCGGACAAAGGCGTTCAGTTGCTGCTCACGCATCATGATGCTTGGGATTTTGTATACGGGATGAAGGAAGCTTGCATGGAGTCGCTTCGCGCTAATGGGGTGACGCATTTTTACGTGCATTTACCGCTCGACTTTGCGGAGTTCGGAACGTGCAACTCGCTGATGAAGGAGCTTGGCGTTTCGGAGATCGTTCAGCAAACAAGGTATGTAGATGGACGCGAAGTGATCGGGATCGGGCAGTTTGATGACGCGATCACATTCGGGGCGCTGACGGAACGGATGAGCGTGGCGCTTGGGGAGCCCGTAAAAGCTTGGAACAACTTCGATCGGCCGATTCGACGGATCGGAATGATCACCGGAGCGGGAAATTCGACGGCTTTGATAAAGCAGGCGATCGAAGCCGATTGCGATGCTTACATCACAGGCGAAAAAACGTTGTATTCGGTTCAATATGCCAAATTCATCGGTATGAATATGATCGTCGGCAGCCATACGTTTACGGAAATTTTCGGTGTGAAGTCGCTTGCCGAGAATCTTCAAGCGCAATTTCCCCAGCTTAAGCTCATTCGGATCGAAGAAGAACATCTCGAATTATGATCGCATATTGATATTACGGAAATGGCCTGGAGGCAAATTCGTATATTGCTTGAACAGCTTCGAGAAATAGTTTGTCTCCATGCCGACTTCCGCGGCAATATCGGACAAGCTCCGGTCGGTCGTCATCAGCAGCCGTTTGGCGCGATCGATCCGGGTTTTGTTCACGTATTGGATGGGCGGCATGTTCAGCATCGATTTGAAAAATTGGATAAAATATTTCGGGCTGTAGCTCGCCACCTTCGCAAGCCGCTCGAGCGACAGGTCCTCCGACAGATGCGCCTCGATGTAGGCTACGATTTCGTTCAGTTTCTCGATCTGCCTCGACGTAGTTAATTGGACGCGTTCCGGCTGCTGCTGCCCGACCATGTACGTGAGCAGCTCCAGCATGGCGGTTTTAACGACGAGCGGATCGGTAAGGTGCCTGCCCTGACTTGCTTCGTACATTTTCCGGAAAAGCTGCCGGACATAAGCTCGGTCTTCGGCTTGCAGTCCGTTCGGCATATCGATCACATGAAACAGGTGCAAATCCCCTACTTTTGCGTTAAAGTGGCACCAATACTTCAGGAACGGATGGTCCTTTGTAGTCGAATACGAATGTACGACCCCAGCCGGCAAAATATACAGCTGCCCCGGCTTCGGATCGTATTCCTGCCCTTTGATTTTGATCCAGCCTTCCCCTTCTTCGATAAAATAAAGACAACTGAACATCGGCGCGACGTTAACGTTCCTCCACAAATGATTCACCCGTGTATACCCCACGGTTATGACCTCGATTTGCAGCTGTTCAAAATACGTCCGAATTCATTGCTCCTGCTGCATGGCTTCCATCCTGCTCACCCCCGTATCCGATCTGAACTTTATCCAGATTTGCCCGTATATTGTCCATTGTTAGGCATCTGCAACCCTTACTATAATTTCGGTATGTCCAGTATAACACTCCGAATCAGGAGCCTGAAAGGAAGGAATGAATGGATGCAATCTGTTGCAGATGATCGGAAGCCGGGATCGGTTGTGTTTTTCGTGTCGCCGCAAGGCAGCGACGGCAACCCGGGCACGGAAAACAAGCCTTTCGCCACGCTGGAGCGGGCTCGCGAAGCGGTACGAGAAGCGAAGTTCGGCGGCACGTCCGGGCAAATTACCGTTTACGTACGGGGAGGAACTTATTATTTGCCGGCCGCTATAACGTTCGGCAGCGAGGATTCCGGCACGGCGGACTCTCCTGTCGTATATGCCGCTTATGCGGATGAGGAGGTCGTCATTAGCGGCGGCACGCGATTGCGGCCGGCATGGGAGCCGTACCGGGACGGCATTCTGAAAGCCTCGGTGCCTGCAGGCACCGAGATCGACCAATTGTTCGTTGACGGCAAACGATACCATATGGCGCGTTATCCGAATGTTGATCCGAACGTACTCATTTACAACGGTTATGCGGCGGATTGCTTCGATCGTGCAAGAGCCTCCCGTTGGGCCGATCCAAGCGGCGGCTTCATTCATGCGATGCACAAGCATATGTGGGGCGGTTATCACTATGTCATCACCGGCAAAGACGACGCAGGTAACATCGCGTATGAAGGCGGCTGGCAAAACAACCGTCAGATGGGAATGCACGAGGAGTGCCGTTTTGTGGAAAATATTTTCGAAGAGCTCGACGCCCCGGGCGAATGGTTTCTCGATCCGAAAGAGAGCCTGCTCTACGTATATCCATACGACAGAACGGAGCTTAGCAAGGCTGTCGTCGAGACGGCGCGATTACGGCATCTCGTCGAATTTATGGGGACGGAAGCAGCGCCCGTGCGGGGCATTACGCTTCAAGGCTTTACGTTCCGCCATGCCCGCAGGACGTTCATGGATACACGCGAGCCGCTGCTGCGCAGCGATTGGACGATTTACCGCGGCGGCGCCGTCCTGTTGGAGGGATGCGAGGACTGTGCGATTGAGGACTGTTATGTCGACCAAGTCGGCGGCAACGCGATTTTTGCGAGCGGATATAACCGGCGCGTCGTTGTCCGAGGCTGCCACATTGCGGACGCGGGCGCGAATGGGGTTGCTTTCGTCGGCCGGTCGTCGGCGGCAAGAAGCCCGCTGTTCGAATATGCGGAGCGGCAGCGACTGGAAGACATCGACCTGACGCCCGGGCCGCAAAGCAACGAATATCCGGCGGATTGCGTTGTCGAGGATTGCCTGATTTACCGCAGCGGCCGATTCGAAAAGCAAACGGCGCCGGTCCAAATCTCGATGGCACAGAGCATCACGGTCCGCCACTGCAGCCTGTACGATGTTCCGCGCGCCGGGATCAACGTGTCGGAAGGTACATGGGGCGGACATCTGATCGAGCATAACGACGTATTCGACACGGTGCTGGAAACCGGTGACCACGGTTCGTTCAACTCGTGGGGACGCGACCGGTATTGGGAGCTGGAGGATGTCGATATGAACGGCTTGAGTCCGTTAACCGCCTCCGAAGGGCGCAGCGAGTTGCCGCTTCTTGACGCCGTTCTGCCGATGATGATCCGGGGCAATCGGTTCCGCTGCGACCACGGCTGGGATATCGATTTGGACGACGGATCAAGCCACTACCACATCTATAATAACCTTTGCCTGAACGGCGGTATCAAGCTGCGCGAAGGATTTTACCGGATATGCGAAAATAACGTCATGGTGAACAACACGTTCCACCCGCATGTGTGGTATGCGGGCAGCCAAGACGTGTTCCGGCATAACATCGTGCTGGAGCCGTATAAGCCGATTCGCGTGCCGCAGCCATGGGGCGAATTGTGCGACGCCAATCTGCTTCATGTGCCTGGCCAAGCGTCGCCCCAACCGGCCGCCGCGCTACAGGAACTGAGCGGGAGCGATGTCCGTTCGCTCGCCGGCGATGCGTTGTTCCTTGATCCTGTGTCCGGCGACTATCGCGTGGCGGAAGGCTCGCCCGCGCTGAGCGTCGGATTCCGCAACTTCGCGATGGACTCGTTCGGCGTGCGGAAGGAATCGCTGCGCCGCATCGCCCGAACGCCGCAACTGCCAAGCACTGCAAGTGCCGGAACTGGCGGACGCGATCGCGCAGTTTACGCATGGCAAGGGCTGCAGGTCAAAAATATCGTTGGCCTCGGCGAAGTGTCGGCTTTCGGACTGCCCGGAGAGACCGGCGTATGGGTCATGTCGATTCCGGCGAATAGCGCGCTAGCCAAGGCCGGATTGCAGGAAGCCGACGTCATTCTGCAATGTGCAGGCAAGCGGATCGAAGAACTCAACGACTTGCTGACGGTGAGTAGGCAAGCTATCGTTGGCGGGATGGAAGCCTGGGGCGAGCTGGAAGCCACGGGCGGGCTGGCGTCCGGGGGCGAGCAAGCGACCGTGGGTGGGCCGGAGGCCTTAAGCGGACTGGCGTCCGTAGGCGGGCCGAAGGCCATCGGCGAACCGGAGGCCACGGGCGAGCAGGCGACCGCGAGTGGGCTGAAGGCCATGGGTGAGCTGGCGGCTGATAACAAACTTTTAGTGGAAGAAACCTGCGCGAATGACGTTACCGTGCGAATCGTCATTTTCCGTCATCAGCGCGAACATGTCATCGAGTTGCCGCTGAGATTGCTGAAGTAACATTTGAAAGCTTTTTTCATATAACTCGTATTTACTGCGGGGCGCCATAGTTGCACTGGGCACACGCTGCGGTTACGGCAGGGCTATGTAACTTGTTTCAAACCACCGCCCGCCACATAGCTCACAGGCCTCCGGCTACTCAAGCAAAGTTGCAAATAATGCAAAATTTGCGCGATTCATAGTCGATTTCAGCCATATTCCTGCATCCCATGCAGCAATTCGGGCCGTCTGTGCCTACTGCCGTCTGAATTGTTGCGCTGCGTACAATAATTCGGCGGAATCGGCAAGTCCCCGAGAAAATTGATGTACGCTCTGCATCAAACAACAGAGCAAACCAACATACAAAAGGAGCGGAATATTGCCTCCCGCTCCTCATTCAACCCCAAAAAGGCTAATCTCGGCACACTCCCGGCCGACTATTCTATCAACGCACTCAACACTTTCGCGATGCTGTCCGAGATCACATAGTCGGCAAACCCGTCCATCGGCGTTGCGCTTTTGTTGATCAGCAGGAACTTGTCGCCGTGGTACAGCCGAACCAAGCCTGCAGCCGGTTGAACGGTGAGCGAGGTACCTGCAACGATCAGCACGTCGGCGTTTTGGATATATTGCGCTGCGCGCTCGAGCAAATCCATGTCCAGATTTTCTTGATATAATACGACATCGGGCTTAATGACGCCGCCGCATTGCGGACATAATGGCACGATTCCCGCCGACTCTACGACCGGGGTCAAATCATAAGAAGCACGACATTTCGTGCAATGGTTCCGGTGAATCGAGCCGTGCAGCTCAAGCACATTTCGGCTTCCTGCCTTTTGGTGCAAGCCGTCGATGTTCTGCGTAACAACCGCCTGGAGCTGGCCCTGTTGTTCCAGCTTAACCAATGCTTCATGCGCCGGATTCGGCATCGCGTCGAGATAGATCATTTTGGATTTGTAAAACGAATAAAAATCTTCCGGCCGCCGCCGAAAAAAATCCCGGCTTAGTATATCTTCAGGCGCGTATTTCATGTTCGTGCCCACGTTAAATAAACCTTCGGCCGATCTGAAATCGGGAATGCCGCTTTCCGTCGAGGTGCCCGCTCCGCCGAAAAATACGATGTTCGGGCTTTCTTGGATGATTCGCTTCAGTTCCTGGATGTCCAACGGGCTCACCTTCTCTAAAGTGTTCTATACATGCTATTGTCGCATGATCCGTTCGCCGTGTCCACGTTGTCGGTTGCGCGGATCAGCCGCCATCTTATGGAAGACCGATACGAAATCATAAGCGGAACTGCCGCCTGCACGATTTCGACAGTGAATTAGCTTCGGCCTATCAAGCGAACTGGCTGCACGATTTCCGACATTGAATTAGCTTCGGCCTATCAAGCGAACTGGCTGCACGATTTCCGACATTGAATTAGCTTCGGCCCATCAAGCGAACAATCTACATTGCATTTTGTACAGTAGAATCGATTTCCGTATTTCAAAAAGTAAGGGACCATTGTATGATGTGCAATCAAACTTCGACTTTTCACTTAAAAATCCGATATTCGCTCAATTGGACTGCACAAAATGCAATAGAATACGGTTTATATCAAATCTCTGCGGTCCGCCGTTGTACAAAGTGCAATGGAGCAGAAATGCGGTCAAAGGAATTAACTAAGCTCCCTTCTCGAAACGTACAGACTCGAATAATGCGCGAAAAAGCCCCTCGATCCGAATGGTACATCATCCGAACGGAGGAGCTTCTTGCGTGTTTTTGTGCTTTTGTGCTTTTGTGCTTTTGTGCTTTTGTGCCTTTCATTACATCCCGGTAAAGCCACTTGCCGCTATCGCAGCTTAGCCGTCGATCAGTGCGAGCTCGCGTTCGATCTCGTCGAGCTGGTCTTCGCCGAATACTTTGAAGCCGTTCTTGCGCAGCAGCTCTGCCGTTGTGCCTTGACCCGGCACCTTCGTATCGGTGAACGTGCCGTCATAGATGAACAAGCTGCCGCAAGACGGGCTGTCCTGCTTCAAAATCGCCAGAGCGACGTCATGCTGCTTCGCCAGTTCCAGCGAAGCCTGCGCGCCCTTCTCGAATTCCGCCGTTACGTCCGCGCCTGCGCCGGTCACGACCCGATCCCCTTGACGTTGTGCGTCCGGGCGCGGGGTGGGGAGTCCCCCAACCACTTCCGGGCAAATGTGAACAAGACGGCCCTCTTCATACCATTTCAGGAAACGCGGGTCGAGGCAAGGAACATCCCCATTGTCATAGCGAACTTTATGACCTAGTAGACAGGCGCTGACTAATATTTTCTTTTTCACCATTATACCCTCCTTCACTTTTATTACTGTGCAGCCAGGTCTAAAATTTCATTGGTGTAAGCCTTCTGCAGATCGACTTTTTTCTTTACTACGCCGAAGTTGAAAGCAATGTCGGCCGTTTGCTGGAACAGCGTAACGTCAATTTGGCCGATCTTCGACTTATGCATGCCTTCCGGCAATACAAGCGCACCGATCGCTTTCATCATGCTGAGCTGATGCTCTCTTGTCGTGCTGCTCTTATCGACGTATTTCATGACGATGTCCGTCGCCGCTTCCGAATTTTCGATCGCTTCCGCCCATCCCTTGAACGATGCGCGAAGGAACTTGGCAGCCGTTTCTTTGTTATTTGCAAGCCATTCGGAGTTGACGAACAAGTTATCTTGCAGCATCGCAACGCCTTCGTCATTCATGTCGATGACATTCATCGAGTTCGGGTCCATGCCTTGCTCAAGCAGCATCGGATATTCGTTGTGCGTCAGCGCCGAAGCGACGTCCAGGCTGCCATCGATGAATTGGTCCATCGTAAAGCCTTGCTTCACGATGCTGACGTCTTCGTTCGCTTTCAACTTGTACTTCTCAAGCAATGCCAAAATTTCGAACTCAAGGCCGGCCATCCAGCTGCCGACTTTTTTGCCTTTTAAGTCAGCGGGACTGTTAATGCCTTTATCCTTCTTGGATACGAGCACCAAGCTGCTTCGCTGCGAAATTTGCGCGATTTCGACCAGCGGGAAGCCTTCTTCCTGGTGGGAAAGCAAGCCCGCTACCCAGGAATTGCCGATTTCGGCCGCGCCATTGGCTACTTGCTGCTCCGGCACGATGTCCGGGCCACCGGAAAGGATTTCGACATCCAGGCCTTCTTCTTTGTAATACCCTTTGTCCAGTGCCACGAAATACCCGCCGAATTGCGTTTGCGGTAACCACTTCAGCTGCAGTCTGACCTTCGTCAGCTTGCCGTCCTCGCCCTTTTTATCTTCCGTCTTCGCATTGGTGCTTCCACCGTCCGTGCCCTTGCTTCCGCAAGCCGTCGCAAGCGCCGCGAACAGCAGCACAACGCTTAATAGCAGTGCGGTCTTGCGGAAAAAGCTTTGTTTCGGGTTCATCAGTTTCGCTCCTTCAAGATGTTTTGGTATGATGTCGAATCGTAGTTGTCTTTGTAGTTAGGCTTGCTTGTATGTTAAGCACGGCGCCGGCCCGGAAACCTGCGCCATCACCGCTACCGCAGTTTGCTAATCCCGGTTGGACGAGTGCCAGCGGACGAACATTTTCTCAACCGCTTCGATCAGCCAATAGAAGAGGACGCCCGCAATGGCGGCGAGCAGAATGCAGGACCAGCCAAGCGACATCTTGGCGACCTTGATCGAGTTCGAGAGCATGTAGCCGAGACCGCCCGAGGAGTAGAAAAACTCGCTCACGATGGCGCCGATCATACTCGCCGTCGCATTGATCTTGAGTGCTGTAAACACGTTCGGCAAGCTGTGGATCAGCCGCAGCCGGCGGAATACTTGCCCTTTGCTCGCGCCGTAAGAATACATCAGGTCCAGCGCCAGCGGATCGACGCTGTTCATGCCTTTGTGTGCGTTAAACGCCATCGCGGCCATCGTCGTAATCGTAACGACCGCCATCCGGGAACCGAGGCCGTCGCCGAACCAGAGGTTCATGATCGGGGCCAGCGCGATAATCGGAACGGCGTTGAGCGCCGCGATCATAATAAGTCCGCCGGAGCCCCAGCGCGGCCAGACGGTGGCGATCAGCGCAAGCGCAAACCCGAGCAAGGACCCGGCGAGCATGCCGAGAACCGCTTCCGTCATCGTATAGCCGGTATATCTCAGCAATACGTCGAAGTTGTCCAAAATCGCTTCGCCGATCTTCGTCGGCAGAGGCAATTGATGAATGCGGATATTGAACAGACTGTGGAACAGCTGCTGCTGCCATAGGAAAATGACAAGAATGCCTGCCGCAATCGGGGCAATCACTTGCTTGACCGCCTTCTTGGCGAAGCTTTGTGCGCCTGACGGACGCTGACGCGGCGCAACGTTATCGCGTGAATGCGATTGGGTACGCTTGATGCTCTCCATTACGGTTTGCCTCCCTTCACGCGAAACGCAGGCTGCCATGGCGTCGTAATCCGCTCAATGAGCATCACAATCACGTAATTGGCGATGCCGAGCAGAGCCGACGCGAATACGGTCGCCCAGAACATATACGCATTCGATGGGCCATAATACAGGTTGCGCAGCATAATGACGCCGATGCCGTGCTGAGCGCCCATGAGTTCGACCAGAATCGCCGCCGTGACCGATAGCGGAGCCGCGATTTTCAAACCGCCGAACAACCCCGGCAGCGCATTCGGAAGCAGCAGCTTCCAGTACACCGTCCATGGCTTGGCGGCGTAGGAATACATAAGCCCGCGCGAGCTGCCGTTCACGCTGCGCAGCCCTTTCAGCATGTTCAAGCTGACCGGGAAAAACGTAATATATGCGGCAATCAGCACGCGAGACCATTCGTCGTCACGCACGATGCCGTAAATAATCGGCGCCAAACCCAGCACCGGGATCATCTGCGAAACGATGACATACGGGAACGAGATTCGTTCGATCCAAGTCGAAATGCTCATCAGGATCGCGAGAATGACGCCGACTGCGGCGCCAAGCAAAAAACCGATGCCCGCATTCGTGAAGGTCGCCCAGCCTTCCGTAACGATCGTAGAGCCGTAGGTAAACATCGTGGCCACGACTTCATGGATGTAGGGCAGCTTCGACTGAGCTAAGGTCACATTGCCGATATCCAGCAGTAGTGAGGCGACTTCCCACAGGATGACCAGGGCAATGCCCCAGACGAGTGCAGGAACATAACGTGCATGGTTCAATCGCATCGTCTACACCCCTTCGAAGCTGTCCCGGATTCGAGCAATCAGCTGGAAAAACTCCGGACTATTGCGCATCGCCTTCGTGCGGGGGCGCGGCAGCGGGATTTCGACAACCGCCGACAATCTGCCCGGATGCGGAGATAAGACGAATACTCTGTCGGACAGAAAAACGGATTCCGAAATGCTATGCGTGACGAAAACGACCGTGCTGTTGATTTGTTTCCAAATGTTCAGCAGCTCCTCGTTGAGCCGCTCACGTGAAAATTCATCGAGCGCAGAAAACGGCTCGTCCATCAGCAAAATTTCCGGCTGCATCGCAAGCGCCCGGGCGATCGACACCCGCTGCTGCATGCCGCCGCTCAGCTGCCACGGATATTTGTCGCCGAATTTCTCCAGCCCAACCAATTCAAGCAGCTCTTCGGCTTTGCGCTTGCGCTCCGCCTTGCCGACCTTCATCAGCTCCAGCGGCAGCGTTACATTGTCTTTCACTTTGCGCCAGTCATAGAGCACCGGGCTTTGGAACACGATGCCGTATTTTTGCGAAAGCCTTGCTTCCCTTGGCGTGCCACCCGCGACCTTGACCGTTCCGCTCGTCGGTTGCAGTAGGTCCGCCATCACGCGCAGCAATGTCGTTTTGCCGCAGCCCGAAGGGCCGAGCAGAGAAACGAACTCTCCTTTCGCTATGCTTAAACTTACGTTCTGAACCGCCAATACGTCGGACGAATCCGCCTGATAACGCATGCTCACATTTTCGATTTCGATTTCCGGGACTCTCATCATGATGCCTCCATTCCGCTCTGCGTTTCCGTTTCTATATCAAAAAATGTCGAAATTAATTGTCAAATTTTCGTATACATACTTGTTATAATAGTGAAACGGTCCGATAAAGTATAATAGAAAAATATAAACGTTCGGTTTAATAATATTAATGAAAGAGGTTCATCAGATGCAGCTGCGCTTAATCAAAACCTTTCAAACGATCGTCCGCACAGGAAGTTTCTACCGCGCGGCCGAAGAGCTTCAATACTCTCAACCTACCGTTACCGTGCAAATCAAAAAGCTGGAGTCGGAACTCGGCGTCCAGCTGTTCGAGCGCGGCAAAACGATTAAATTGACGAAAGCGGGACAGCTCGTATACGAACGCGCCGATTCGCTGCTGAAGGAATATTCGGATTTCAACAGCATGCTGACCGACTATATTCAGGGGGAAACGGGCATCGTGCTGGTAGGCGCCTCCGAGCCTTCCGCCAGCCGCCGGGTTCCTCGAATTCTCGCATCCATCCTTAGCAAAAAACCGAAGCTTCAGATCAAAGTCAGCGTAGGAACGAATCAGGAGCTGATGCAGATGGTGCTGGACGACCGGGTCGACTTTGCCTTATGCCACCAGCCTGAGCCGCACCTGTTCGCCATGTGCAGGCCAACGGAGCTTGGCGCGGAGCTGGAATTCCATCCGCTCTGCTTCGAGCGCTTTGCCTTGCTGCTGCCTGCCGATCATAAACTTGCAAACAAAAAGCAAATTCTATTGAAAGATTTGAAGAACGAGCGACTGCTCATTACGCCGGCATCGTGCCCGTTCCAGCTCAAGCTGAAATCGACCGTCTCGCGCAAAATGGGGTCGCTTTTCGATAACGGCATCGAAGTCGCCAGCATCACCGCGATCAAATATTACGTCCAGGCGGGGCTTGGCATCACGTTTATCCCGGTGGTCGACGCTTACCCGCTCGCGCCGGGGACGGTCGTGAAGTTCGTCGCCGACCTGGAGCTCGGGCCGGAAATCGGCATTCTCGCCAAGCGGGGCGCTTTCGTTCAGGGTACGGTCAACGCGCAAATTTTTGAGCAATTCCAGCAGCTACTACCGGATCTCGACGAATCGCTTCTACTATAATGCGTTTTTTTCAATGTGACAAAAAGCCGATGTTCCGCCCTGCAAATGCAAATGTTACACGCCAAGACAAAAAAAGGCGCTGCTCTGTTTTTAATAAAACAGAAGCATCGCCCCTTGGTTTTATTCCGATCAAATCCCGATTTCTTTCAAATACCCTTTCGGCGGGTAGCCAACGATGGCTTTGAATACTTTGATAAAGTGCGCCTGATCATAATAACCGAGCTCAAGCGACAGCCTTGACCATTCCGGCACGCCGCCTTGTTCGACCAGCTCCGCCGCTTCATGCAGCCTGTAGCGCTGAATGACCCACTTCGGGCTTATTCCGACGTAACGGCTGAACAAGCGCTGCATCGTTCTTTTGTTCATGCCCGCGATCCGTACGATGTCATCGACCTTCATGATCGAACGGTCGTTCATGATCGTATCGACGATTTGGCCTGCCAGCTCAATTTGGTCATCCCGCTCCGCCGTAAATCGTTCACGGAAAAAGTTTTCCGCGATTCGGATCATGGCATCGGCGTTGGATTGCGCAAGGATCTCTTCCTCCAGCGCACGCCCGTCAAAGCCGAACAGCTCTTGAAAGCCGACCGATCGGTCCGTCAGCTCCGAGACGGAAGATTGCCATAACGGATAAAAACCGCCGGGCCTGAATTTGATGCCGAACACTTTCCCTTGATCTTGCAGTCTTTGGGTCGAGGTCGATCTGGAGATGCCGTAAGCGCGGGTCAGGTTGCGCTCGAACACCATATTAACGTTTGGGTGCGAAATCACGGTTTGGTCATAAGGCTCCTGCCCTCTCAAGTCCCATTCCACAATCCAATAGCGTTGAATGAAGAAGGCTAAATCCTCCGCCGGCAAATGGCGCGTCAAATTGAATTTCCGCATGCCCGCATCGGCATTTAAAATGCCCTTGTTGGAAAATCCGAAGTTCGTATTCAACGGAATCCCTCCCTGAAAACCCGTTTCCATTTTTGGTAAGGTTGATCATACCATAATATGAAGCAAAAAGCGAATGTTTGTTCTTAATTGTCCAGATTTCCGCCTTGTTTTGTATCACTTAAAGTCTTCCGAAAAAACAACGTCATACGTATCCGCATCCGCCGCGGCAAAACGCAGCAATCGCTCGCCTTCCTCCATTAGCGCATCGCGATCCGCTTTGGACACCGGCTCGAATAGCTCGATTTCGAGTGTCGCCGATTTTTTCTCCCGCTGGATCTGCCAGATGCCGCAAACGAATCCGTCAACAAGCACCGCCGCACGGATAATGCCATTGACGGTGAACACACGTTTCCGATAAGGCTCCGCCATGATGCGAGAGCGGTCCTCATACGACAGCAGCATATTGTCGAATTCGGACAACAAGCGCGGCGGCACCGGCATGTCGGGTTCCGGCCGCGGAGCATCCGGCAGGTCGAACAGCTCGTTGCCCCGCTCGTCGCGGAACGTGCATAATTGCGGTCGCAGCCGCTCAACTGCTTCGCGCAGCCGAGTTAGACCCGACCACACCTGCATGTCCTTGACCGTGGCGGGCCCGAACGCGGCCAAATAACGCAGCAGCATGTCGTCCGGTGCGGTGTTCGCCGCAAGCGGAGCGCCGAGCCACGCTTCGGCGGTCGTGTGCACGGCCTGGCCGCTCTCGCCCCACAGGCCGCGCGGCGGCACTTGCACAAGCGGCGCATAGGTGCGCACCGCGTTGGCGAGCGCTTGCGGCTCGCGATCGGGCCAGCGCTGCTCGCGCAGCTTCGCGCCGATCTCGCCGAGCGTCAGCGGGGCCGCTTCGACGAGCGCGCGTCCTGCCGCGGCAAGCTCCTCAGGCGCGAGCCCCTCAAGCCGCTTGGCGTAAGCGCCTTGGAGCAAGCGCTCCAGCGCCGGCTGCAGCACCGGGCGCATCGCGAGGCAATCCCGGGCCGTGACGAGGTGGATCGTCGAGCGCATCAGCGCAATGCGCACGACGCGGCGTTCCTGGATGAGCCGCGACAGCTCCTCTTGCTTAAAGTCGGCGAGTCTTGACCATAAGCCGACATAAGGCGGGTTCGGCCATTGGGCTTGCATGCCGGCCAGCCGCTCAATAGCCTCCTCGGCGGTCATCTGTACGCGCCGCGTCAGCATTTGCCGCTCCAGCAATGCACGATTCAAGGCGCGGCGTGTAAGTTCTTGTTGCGGCGCTTTTATTTTGCTCACGGATGATACACCTCCTGTTTACTGTAATGTCACACGAAACTGTATATTTTTAATATAGACCACTTTTGTTGAATTTGAAACAAACGCCGGACAAGATTCGGTTTCCCGAGTCTCATCCGGCGTTCTCCGCACGCTTTATGGTTTTGATGATTTTATAGCTTGTCGATCAGCACGATTTTGTCGACCTTTTCTTCGCTCAGCTTTGTGCTTGTTTTTCCGTCGTCGTTCATTCGGTACAACCGGCCATTGTCGCCGGCATTTACATAGAAAAATCCGTTGACGTCGTCCTGATACATACATAGATCCCACTCGATGCCAACCATCTTTTGCAAAGTTAGGTCGGATTTCAGCATGTAGGCTCCGCTTTCCGCGAACAGCATCGTTGCGCGAACTTTGCCGTCCGTCAGCAGGTTGCGGACATATCCCACGTTGTTGATCGACAATGCTTTTGTGCTTGTCACTTTATTGTTTTGGATCGTGCTGGCATAACCCTTGCCGTTTGCATCAACGAATACCAGCTTGTCCGTTCCGACGTTAGCCAGTTCGTAAATGCCAGTTTTGTGCAGCGGAATTACCGTTCCGTCCGTCTTCAGCAAAGTACCTTTGCCTTTCGTGTAATCGAACTCACCGTCCGAATCAAGGCGGATGTCTTTATTAAACAAATAATAGCCGTTAGCCCACCAACCGGAATGAACGGCGTTCGTGTCGATCGGATTTTTCGGGTTAAGCGCTTTGGCGGCCCCGCCTTTTCTCGGTACGGCATACATGACCATGCAATTGACGGAGTATTGCGTTTCTTCCGGCTTCGTGTTGACGATCAGGTACAGGTTCGTGGCGTCCGTACGCGAATACCACGGGTCAGGCAAAGCGCCTTGCGCGATCCATTGCACTTGGCCGCTGCCGTCCGCCGCTTTGGAAGCGACCCAGGTCGTACGGCCGCTTTTGCGCGCGTTGTAATAAATGCGTCCGTCCTTGACGAAAAATCCGGAAAAATTCACATCCGCCATGTCGGCAACCAGCTTCGCTTCTTTCGAATCTGCCGCATTGGCATCCGCGCGGTAGATAGCGCCTTTGGAGTTCATGTAATACAGGAATCCGTTATCTACCGTATAGTAGACGGCATCGTCGTAAAAGCGCTTCGGCAGATTCGCCGATCCGTCCGCCGGAACGCGCAGCAGCGTCGTGGAGCTCTCATCGTACGAAAAGTACAGGTAGTTTCCGGCAGGCTTCAGCTCGACGCCGCGGAAATTAAAGCTTTTCAGCAAACGCTGCGAATCGGTGCCGTCGCTTTTGACCCGATACAGGTTGCTGTTCGAAACGTAGTATACGTAAGCTTCGCCGGAGGATGCCGCAGCCGTTTTCACCTCGGGTTCTTGGGATTTCGCCGCGGCCGTGCCGATTCCGGTAAAAAGCAGCGAGCAAGTTACTAGCGTTGTTAAAGCTCTTTTTAACATTTTCGAGTTTTTCATGGGTTCACCTTTCTTATCTATGTTGGAACTGATTTAAAACCGAATATTGTGGCAGTGTATTGCCTGACTTATGGAAAATAACGATTTTGACAACCAATATCTCCTTTCATTTGCTAATATGGAAACAACATTATAATCTATCGGGCGATCATTATTTTTTTGTTATACTTCGGGTAAATATGGGAGTATATACCCATGAGAATATACCCAGGATGATGCTTAGAACCTATGGGAAAATCACCTTTCACATGAAAAAGAGCCCCTAATCAGGGACTCCCTCGGCTGCTTAGTCGTATTTCGCTTTGAATAACTCTCCAATCGCGCCTACACTGCCTAACGTCTCGATCGCCCGCGTCGGGATAAAGATTTTGTTCGCCGGGCCTTTGGATATGTCGGAGAGCGTTTCGAGCGAGCGGTATGCAAGCACGTTTTCGTCGAGACCCGCGGCGCGAAGCAGCTCAACACGGATTTTTTCCGCTTCGGCTACCGCCTGAATCGCTTTCGCTTGGCCGATTGCCTCCAGCTCCTGCGCATGGCGCAAGCCTTCCGCCTGTCGGATGCGCGCTTCCTTGTCGCCTTCGGCTTTAAGGATTTTGCTCTGCTTGTCGCCTTCAGCTCGCAAAATCATGTCCTGCTTCGCCGCCTCCGCCTCCAGCACGATCGCGCGCTTGCTGCGCTCCGCCTTCATCTGCTTATCCATCGCTTCTTGGATATCGGACGGCGGCTTGATGTCGATGACTTCGACGCGGTCGATGCGCACGCCCCATTTTTCCGTCGCCTCATCCAGCGCCAGCCGAATTTCCGACGAAATCTTTTCTCGGCCCGACAACGTGTCGTCGAGCTCCATTTTGCCGATAATCTGCCGCATCGTAGCGGTGCTGATGTTGCGCACGCCATAGACGTAGTCCGATATGCCGTACGTCGCCTGCTCAGGGCCAACCACCTGATAAAAAATAATCGTGTCAATCTGTACCTGCACATTGTCCTTGGTGATGACCGATTGCGGCGGTACGTTCGCCTGCTGTACGCGTAAGTCGTGATATGTACGCACGTGGTCGATAATCGGCACCAGAATGTTCATCCCCGGCGTGAGCAACCGATGGAATTTGCCGAGCCGTTCCACGACGCCGACCCGCTGCTGCGGGACGATTTTTAGCGATAACGCGATAAACACGATAACAAGGGCAAGAACAACAATCGTAATGATAATACCTACCATTTGGATCAGCCTCCCGATTTGCGTACTTCAAGCACGGCGTTCCCTCGATGGACTACGACAATATCGTCGTCTTGACGCAATGATTCGTTTGCCGTCGCGCTCCATAAGTCCGTTCCCACCTTGACGATTCCCGGCTTGCCCGGCTCCACGTCCTCGACGACGACACCCGGCTTGCCCACCAGATCATCGATCGCATCCCGGAAGCCTCGCGAGGAACGAAGCCTGCCCACCAGCCTTTTCGTGAGGAAGGTTAACGCCAGTGCCACGACACATCCTACGGCAGCTTGCAGAGGAAAAGACTCCGGCGCCAAATACGCAACGAGCGCCGCGGCCAGCGCGCCTATGCCGATCCATAGCAAGTAAAACGTCAGCGTCAGCATCTCGAGAATGAGTAATAATCCCGCGACGATCAGCCATATCGCCCACAGTTCCACACCATCACCGCCTTTACCGGTACTTACTTAAGTATATGCGGGGGGTGGGTGGTTTTTTCGTTAGTTTCAGGACATAACAAAAATCCTGCATTATTCCTAACGGAATAATGCAGGATTGAACAATAATTTCATTATGTCGTTGACGGAGGTGGAGGTGGAGGCGGAACGTCTGGTTTCAACTCTACCTCAGGAGACGCAGCGGAAAGTGCGTTTAACGCTTTGGTTTTATCTTTCGAAACAGATAATACAAAAATTTTGTACTTCCCGCTCACGATGTCGGCGCCATCAACAGTCTTCAATTTCGAATCCAATATATAAGGAATCGTATTCCCAGGGTTTACGACAGAGAAAAACTGCGTGTTGCTCTCAGCGTTAGCCAAAGAGAAAGTCCCGGCTTGTTCTGATTTTACTACCATGACTTCGTAAAAATTAATATTGCTTTCATTGGACGCTCTAGCGAATGAAACCTGTAAATCAGATCCGTTTCCATTGTTGTCCACATCAGCGGCTGATAGCTGCCCGGCTGCCTGGACTTGAGGCAGTGGCAACGTGACAACAGCAGATGGGGTGGATAGAACAGACACATTACCCGATTTAGCAATCGTCAGCACATATACTACATATGGCTTATTAGGAGCTAGAGCGAATCCTTGCGTATCCGTTGTCGTCAAGGTCATTGGCTGGACAATATCCTGATTTATCGGAGAAACTTTTGTGTACCAATCCTTAGGTACATTAAGGGCATCCCCGAGGCTAATTCCCGATGAAGGAGCGACCAGAATCCGGTACTCTTCTACTGCACTTTCATCAGGAGCTTTTTTGAAGCTCACCGTCAAGTCCCTGCCGTCTCCCAGATTGCTCACTATACTGGCAGTCACAATAGTTGCTCCGTTCACTACGCTGCTCGTAAGCACTTTAGCGACAGAAGGCGTCGAGAGTCCATTTCCAAGCCCTGAACCGCTCTTCGCCACAGAAAGAACAAACACTTGATAGCTTACGCCATTTTTCAATACTGCCCCAGTGTCATCCTTCGTATCTGCTTTAAGGTTTACGGTCAAATTATTCCCAGTAATAGATACTGGCGTATAATTCGATTGATTGTTCGCCGCAGCCAAGTTGAATTGACCTGCATTAGCCGAATTGACAACAAACAGTCGGTAATGATTAATCTGCGACTCATCAGCTGCTTTATTGAATGTAACAGACATGTCTCGGCCATCGCCGTAATCACTTATATCATTGATCACAATATTCGAGGTCGTCGCGACGGTCAAATTACTCGTCAATGTTATCGCATTCGAAGGCAAAGATAATGCGTTACCACCATACTGGCTTCCCGCACTCAAGCTCATGACGAATACTTGATAGCTGACGTCATTCGTAATTGGCAATCCGGTTGTATCGAATACATTCGAAGGCAATGTGAAAGAAATATTGCTTCCCGTCTTGTTCACATTCGTGTAAAAACCGTTGGAATTCGCCGTTGTCAAGTTGAATTGGCTTGCATAAGCCGTTCTGACGACGAATACGCGATAGCCCAAAATGCGAGACTCATCCAAAACCTTGTTAAACGAAACACGCAAATCTTGGCTTGTACGCGTATCGTTTACGTCCGCAACCGTTATGTTGTTAACCGACAAATAACTCGTCAGCATAATCACCGCGGAAGCCGTCGACAACGCATTGTTCTGCGGTTGGCCGCTGTTGCTGACCGCCATGACGAACACTTGGTAGCTTACGTCATTACGGATCAAATCCCCTTGCGTGTCTTTTGCCGTGTTCGGCAAAGTCACGTTCAAGTTAAATCCTGTTCTGCTGACCGACGTATAATATCCCGAATATACATTGTTCGCGGCTGTCAGGTTGAACTGATTTGCAATCGACGATTTTACAACGAATACGCGATATTCGCTGACGCGTGACTCGTCTGCCGACTTGTCGAACGTAACGTTCAGATCGCTGCCGTTGCCGTTATCGCCATTGTCGGACGCCCGAACGTTCGTGACAGGCACAACTGCCGCGCTATTCAGCGTAATCGCCGAAGATGGCGTGGACAATGCGTTGTTATACGTTTGGTTGCTGTTGCCGACCGACATGACGAACACTTGGTAGCTGTAGCCGCTGCGGATCGTCAGCCCATCGGTGTCGCGCGTGTAGCTTTGGAGCATGATGCTCTGATTGCTATTGCTGCTGTTTTTGCTCACGACCGTATAGTTCGAGCTGGAAACCGCATTGGCCTTGTTCAGATCGAACTGGCTTACCGAACCGGTTTTCACGACGAACACACGGTACTCTTTCACCCGGGACTCATCTGCAGCCTTGTCGAACGTAACCAACAGGTCGCGGCCGTCGTTATAATCGTACATATCGTACACACGCACGTTGGTCGCCGCGCCGACGTTGGCGTTTTGCGCCAGCGTAATTTCCGCCGAAGCCGACGATAAGGCGTTATTATTGTTCGCTTGCGCATTACCGACGGCAAGCACGTAAACGCGGTATTTCTCGCCGTTGCGGATGACGTTGCCCTGTACGTCTCTTGCGCCGGAAGGCAGTGTCACCACTCGGTTGCTGCCGTTTTTGGCAACTTCGTAATAATTGCCGTAAGATACTTTATTCGCATCCGCCAGCGTGAAGCTGTTGGCGGATTTCACTACAAAGACTCGATAAAAATTAATCTTCGATTCATCCGACGACTTATTGAAGCTCACTTGCAAATCACGGCCGTCTCCATAATCGCTTACGTCTTCGACCTTCGTGATGGACGGCGCGCCTACGACATTCACGCCCAGCGTGACCGAAGCACCGGAAGAAAGCTTGCTGTCCGCATTCGTATTGCTCACAGAAAGAACGAAGACCGTATACGGCACGCCGTTTTTGATCGTTTCGCCCGACGTATCTCGTGCCGAAGCATTCAGCTTCACCGCAATGTTGCTGCCTGTTTTGTACACGTTAAACGCATTGTCGTTCGCAACGCGGTTCGCCGCCGAGGCGTCGAAGCCGTTCGCATCCTTGGTTTTGACGACCATAATGCGGTACAGCGAAATGTTGCTTTCGTTCTGCGCTTTCGTGAAGCTGATTTCCAAATCGCGACCGTCGCCGTAATCGTTCGTATCCGACGCTTTCACGTTGGTGACCGCTTGAACATTTTGCCCATTTGGAATCGTGATCGTCTGAGCAGGATCGGAAAGCACATTGCCGCTTCCGCTAACAGCCAATACAAAGGCAGTGTAAGACTCTCCCGCACGGATCAAGTCGCCGTCGACATCGCGCGATTGAGCGTTCAAGGTTACGCGCTGATCCTTGCCGTTTTTGTACAACGTCGTATAATTGCCGGAAGTAGCGGACTGCGCCGCATTCAAGTCAAAGCTATATACATTTCTCGTTTTCACAAGCATCACGCGGTAGGAATAAAGCTTCGTTTCGTTCGGCAGCTTGGAGAAGCTGACTTCCACGTCGCGGCCGTCGCCGTTCTGGCCGACGATTCTCGCCGCCACGTTCGAAACCGCCGTTCCCGCGCCGCTGTCCGACCGCTTAACGAACACGCTTTGCGATGCAGCATCCCATACGACCTCTTGACCTAGCGCCGTACTGGCAAACCGGACCGGGACAACCGTTCTGCCGTTGATCGTCATCGCAGGCACATCCAGAATCACCGTTTTGTCATTGATCTTCGCTGTCGTCGAGCCGATCTTGAGCGTTACCGAAGTACCGTCCTTCGTGGCGACAACCGTTTGGGTTTTCGGATTCCAAAATACGCTTGCGTCCAAGGCTTCGAAAATCGCCCGCATCGGGACAAGCACCCGCCCCCCGCGCATGACAGGCGCCTGGTCCACGTACAGCTCCGACCCGTCAATATAAATTTTGATTGGAGCCGCAGCTTGGGCATGGGGTTGAACAAAGCTGACAAACATTAAAGCACATAAAGCTACAATAGAAAATATCCTTTTCACAAATGCCCTCCTCCTACTACTAAAGTTCGATTGTCGTCCCGCTTCAATATTGACGCGGCAGCCCTGCCAAATGTTTCTCGCCCGTTACCCAAAATTGTGAAAATTATTTATCGGAGGAAGAACGATTTGTCCGATTTTCATTTTTATTCGTTACTCATGCCAATATACCTCTTTCACGTGCGAAAGGGTTGCAAAAAAAAACACCCGATACAAAAATCTGTATCGAGTGCGGTTTGTTCAGTAATGATCTTGTCTCTCTAGTTCAGGACGATGTGTGTCTGATCAGACGCAGCCCTCGCTTGCGCAACATCATTGCCGTCACGGATCCGGATTGCTTCTTCTGCAATGCCGTCAGCTCGCGCACGTAATCGGACAGCGCCTCGTACGCCTGATAATACGGGAACAATCGAGCGATTTCATCCGACTCCGGTTTGATCCCTTTCAACATCGGATGCAGCGAGCGCTGCAGCAGCCGAAACGGAACATGCTTCCGCTCCACGACAACCCGTTCCTGGCCGCGAATGACAAGATCGATGGCCCGGGCGAGTCGCTCAGCTTCCGGGTGAGTCAGGTCGGCTTTTTGCAGCGCCTTGGAAATATCCCGAATGCGTTCGACCATCGTCTCGTACGTACGGAACAAATCTCCTTCACCCTTGCTGCCCCGGTTGAGCCATCGATCCTCGCGAATGAGCTGGGATACGCCTTTGCCTTTCTCGATATAACTCCGCACCTCTTCGATCTGCGACCGCATATCGGGCTTGTAGGGCGTAATCTTCCCCAGGCTGACATCGATTCGAATGTAATACAGCAGTGCGCGCAGCATGCCTTCCGACTTGTTCAGAAGCGCTTCTTCGCGCTCGCGGTGCACCGGCTTCCGAATTGCATTAACCGCCGTGCCGACGGTCATACCAATGAGGACGAGCATCAGCTGGTTATACGCGGCGGAACCGCCGGCTAATTCGCTGGAGGTGCCCATCGTATTGATGGCCACAATAACCGCAAGCGTAAGCGATGCCGTATGGCGGAGCTTCACGTGCACAGCCATGACCAGGAAGGAGACGGCGGCAATAACGACAGCCCCGTTACCGAACAAATATACTGCGGCGATTCCGGCAAGCGAGGCCAGCAGCGCACTAGCGATGTGGGAGAGACTGTGGTGCAGCGAGCGGAATACGGAAGGCTGAACGGCCAACATCGAAATAATGCCCGCAAAATGATCCGGTTTCAAATGAAGCAATCGAGCGATGGAAATGCTGATCGCGATTGCAATCATCGTTTTCAGGACACGTAACCCAACGATCATAGCAGCATCCCCAATCATTGTTTTATGTTAGATATAGTAACATAAAACTCAACGATCGGAAACGAATTTTATGAAAAAGATACGAATTAAACGATTTAATGTCATTATAGTTAACATGTATATAATGCAAATAAAGTTACTCTTTTGCCAACTCCGCAATCCTCTGGTTCACATTGTCCGCAAACCAACCCCCATGGTAACAAATCACTTGCTCGATATCGTATTTCGCGAGTTCGCTAATCGAGCGTTTCGCCATGTCATTGTCCCACGACTGTTCCGGCACGGAACCGTGAAGCCGGCCGTTCGCAACAACGAGCGCATCGCCCGCGATCAACGTTTTGCTTCGCTCATGATACAAGCTGATATGGCCCGGCGTATGGCCTGGGGTGCCGATCACGACAATCCCTCCGCAATAGGGCAGTACCTCGCCATGGCTTATCGTCCTGTCCACCTTCGCTTTAGGCGGATGCTCCAGCAACGCTTTCAGCGCTTGTCGCCAAGCGAGTGGCACCTCGGGAGGCATGTTATCGATTCCGGCTAACGCCTCGTCCGTAATCTTGATCAATCTCAGTTCTCCTTGAATATACGGCTGCTCCAGCTCATGGGCCAGCACCTCGATCGGCCGGCCCGCTCCGCACACCAGGTCCGGCAAATTCCCGATATGATCGATGTCCTGGTGGGTCATCAAGATCACGTTAAGCTTCTCGAACGGAGCCCCCGCTTTGTTCACGGCCTCTCGAACTTGCTCCAGTTGACGCGGGAATCCTGTGTCCACGAGCAGCACCGTCTCTTCATCCCATAACAGAGTGGGGTGAACTGTATCGACTTTGCCCAGCACAGGGGCGGAAATGTCAAGCATTGCAATTCCATCGGCGATTAGCATTTGTGCCTCCAGCATCATTATTTTCAGGAAGCTTCCGTAAAAATGTCACAAGGCGGCCGCCATTGCAATACATAGAATAACGAAGAGAGAAGGTGATGTCAAACAAAATATTTTATTATATCATATTAACGTTAATTTGTCAATATAAATTTTCCGGATCATCTACGATACCGACAGTTCACCCTCAATCGCCGCACTATCCTCGCCGTTATACACATACTGGCGGTCGGTCAAAGACTGCAGTCCTCTCCAACCTTTTGCTAAGGCGATGCCGTAATAATGCTTGGCACGTTCAAGCTCGCCCGTCAAATAATACATGCAGGCGGCATTCCAATACACTGCCGGATAGCCGTTCCAATCCCAGCCTTGATCCAATGCTTGCGCATAGCTCCACGCGGACCGGGCGTAATCGGGCTGCACTCCGTATCGTACATCGCCCCGCATATAGTGATTTCCGTTAATGAGAAAGTTGCTTAGCGGGTGAGTCCATCCAAACCGTACCGTATGTTCGTTCATTTTTGAAAAACCGGCCGACAAGGCCGTATGCCACGAGCCCTCGTTGCTGTGCCAGCACTGCCAGCCTACTCTGCGGATTCCGCGCCGCTTGGCAAGGGAGAGCGCGCCGGCTGCCATTTTGCGCCCCCAACCTTGCATGCGGTACGCCGCGTCCGTTTCGATGCCGAACTCGCATACGTCTCCGACGACCCAATCCGATAGGCACCAGCCGATGATCGCTGCACCTTGGTCCGTCTCCATTAACGCCGCTGAGCCAAACCCACGGTGCAGGAAAGCCTCTATTGAAGGCCATCCTTTCAGTATTTCGTGAATGATGCCGTCTACGCCATCCCAATCTTGACGCAGCAAGCTCTCATCTACTATAACTAAGCCGTCCGCGGGTGTTTCCTCCACTCGCTCCAGGTCATGCGTCAACGTCAATCTTCCGCTTTTCATCGAATACAGATCAAGCAGCGCAATCTCGACGCCTTTCTCCCACTCCTCGCGGTTCGGGTAAAAAACGACATAATCCAGCTCTCGCTCCGCATAGAGTCGAGGCAAAATAACATCCCTTAGCTTGGCGTTCATCTCTTGCAGGAACAGGACATTACTGGCGTTACCGCCGAAAAAAATACCCTGCGGACTCGTTAGCATAGCCGTAGTGCCGTCCTCGGAAAGCTCAGCGGTGCCGGGCAATTCGCCGCGAAGCGCACCTTCAACGGATACGTGATGATTCATTTCCCGAAAAATAAATTCGGCTTGCTCCAAATGTTCTTTGCGAATCTTCATCATGCAAATCCCCTCCGCAATAAATGTGCGCCGTTAACGCCTCGAAAATTTTTCCTGCTTCTGCAATAATACTTTTTTCCTCTCCTCGAGCCTTTTAATTTCCTTGGACTGGGCGACATATCGCGAATACCGCTCCCGGGCAAGCGTACCGCTTGCCAGTGCGGCTTGTATGGCGCAGCCCCGCTCGTTTTTGTGCGTGCAGTCGAAAAACTTGCATTGCGCGATCAAGCCGGCGATGTCCCCGTAGACCGAGTCCAGGTCGTCATCCTCCGCCCACAGCTGAAGTTCTTTCATACCTGGCGTATCGATGATCATGCAGCCTGAAGGGTGAAAAAACATTTGCCGATGGGTCGTCGTATGCTTTCCCTTGCCGGAATGCAGGCTTGTTGTTTTCGTCACCTGGACGTCCCGCTCCAGCAGCGCATTCAGCAAAGTCGACTTGCCCACGCCCGAAGAACCGAGAAACACAAGCGTTCTGCCTTCCTGCATATATTCGCCGAAGGCATCCAGTCCGATGCCGTTTGCCGCGCTGATCGGCAGCACCCGGGCGCCGCGGGCGACTTCTTGCGCTTGCTTCAAATACGGCTCTGCATCGCCGCAGACGTCGATTTTGCTGAGCACGATGACGGCTTCCAGCTTGCTCGCCTGAACGAGCGTCAAATACCGTTCCAATCGGGCGACGTTAAAGTTGCCGTCTAACCCGCACAAAATGAATACCGTATCGATGTTGGCCGCGACGACCTGCTCTTCGGTGATGCCGCCATCCAGAACGCCTTTGTGCAATTTACGGCCGCCGGAAATCGGCATTTTGCGCGAGAACCCGTTTTTTCTGGGCACGATTTGATGAATACGCCCATGCTCGGCAAGCTTGATCCGTTCCGCCAGCACAAAATCGCCTACAACCGGGAAGTCTTTCAACGCCTTGGTCCCATAACGGAATTTGCCCGTCACCTTCGCCGCAAACTCCCCTTCCTCCGATACAACCTGATAAACGTCGCCATACTGTGCGATCACCCTGGCAACCAAACGGCCGCCTTGGTCAGGCAGCACGGTTTCTCCACGATTGGTCAAGCCCCAACCAAGCTCATCTAGCGTCTTGTTTCCATCCATCATTCGTTTATTTATCCTCCATATCACCCGATTTTGAGAACAGCAAAAAAACCGCAAGGCTATGCCTGCGGTTTCCAACATCGAGAAGACGGGAGACGTTTGCAAAAAGGCACGGCAAACAGAACCCTCATCCTCGAATATGAGCAGTATGATCCTTATCTACATCAAGGGCAGACATAGGAAACTCCGCCCGTCACTATTCAGTTCGCAATCACCATCATCGTATTGACTTGCTTAGCCCGGCGTTTCATGCCGCTCACTCCCTTCAAAATAACCGTATGCTATCATCATAGTCTTCAGCGTCCGAAAGAACAATTGTGCAGTTCGACTATACGAATTTTTTCCCGGCACAAAAAAGCTGCGCCGCGAAGATCATCTTATTGGATGACTACGCGACGTAGCTTGTAGAATGCGAGCGAAAAAGTGAGGAACGAAGGTAAAGCTGCGGCACTCTTCAGCGCTTGGGCTGACGCAGTCCAAGGCGAATAGCGGTGCAGCCTGATGGTCACCACGTGGTAAAACACCGTTGTTGTTGCCTTGAAGCGCGGGCCCGCTTTTTCCGACTTACTCCGTTCCTGCTTCGTCTACGGGAAGCTTCACCGTAAACACGGAGCCTAGCCCTTTGCGGCTTGCGACTTCAATTGTTCCGCCGTGCGCCTCCACGATTGACTGGGAAATCGCAAGCCCGAGGCCCGAGCCGCCGAACTTGCGGCTGCGCGCACTATCGCTGCGGTAGAAGCGTTCGAATATTTTCGGCAGATGCTCCTCGTCAATTCCCGTGCCATTGTCCTCAACGGACAAAATGACCATCCTTCGGGAATCTACGGCACCTGAGTCGGGAGCGGTACTGCCGAAAGCCGGTAAAGCTGCAACTTTGGCGTTCAGTCTAACGACAATACGCCCTTCTCGAGGATCGGTATGCTGAACGGCGTTATGGAATAAGTTCAAGACGACCTGCTTGATTTTATCGGCATCGCCTACGATCGCAACCGGCTCCTCGGCCTCCATTTGAACGGTACGCTCGGCGGCCAGCATCCGCAGCTGCGGCTCCATCTCATGGAGCATATCTTCCATGTGGATTTCCGTCCGGCGAAGCTCGGGGGTTCGATCGAACTTGGCGAGCAGAAGAAGGTCCTCCACCAGCTTATTCAGCCGCTTGGACTCGCCTTGCATGCTGTTCAAGGCACCGTAAAGCTGCTCTTCATTAGAAGCCGCGCCTCGCAGCAGCACTTGCAAAAAGCCGTGTATCGATGTCAGCGGAGTGCGAAGCTCATGCGAGGCATCGGCAATGAAACGCTGCATTCTCGTCTTCGCCTCCCGTTCCGCTTCGAACGAAACCTCAAGCCGCTCCAGCATGCCGTTGAACGATTGGGACAACCGATCGATCTCCTGCTGACCTTGTTGAACGGGAAATCGTTCACCAAGATTGCCGGCATCGATTTGCTCGGCGACACGGCCGATGCGCGTAAGCGGCGCCAGCGTCCGCTTCAACACCGAAGCGTTTAACGCCAACCCGCCCCCCAAGGCGAGAACGGACAAGGAAATAAACGTAAGCAGCTGCTGCATAAGCTGCCTTTGCAGCGGCTCCGTATTCGCGCCCATTTGGATCAGCCCCTGAGGGTGATCGGGGTGCCCGGCGATACGAACGACAACCCATTGTTCGACGCCGTCACCGTCGGTAACCAGTCTATTCAAACCGAGCGGGTCGGCGGTTTCGATCAGCCTGCTATATTCCTCCGGCGAAAGCCGCGGCGACTTCATTCCGTATTCCGCGGAAACGTCGGTGAACGAACCGTCCGGTCCGATAAACGCGAGTGATCGGTCGGGGATGAACAATAACGGCCGCTCGTTTCGGTTCGTGCCCGGCTGCCGATACCCTTCCTCGAACAACTTCGTTTCAGCGATTTTGGACTGTTTGCCGGCCTCGCGATCGGAGTCGTCGTCGTATCCGCTTTTATCCCCCTTGAAGAATCCCATCTTGGGCAGCGACATCATCTGCGCCTCCATCGCTTTGGTTTGGTTGCGGTACAGGAAGTCCTTCGTCAGCCAATATTGCAGAAAGCCGATCAGGACGAGCAGCGCGGCCAAAACGAACAACGAGCGGGCAAGCAGCTGATACAGCAGCGAGTGCGGTACGAACAAACGCTGCAATCTTCCTTTCACGCCGCCACTCATGGCAAATCTACCCGATATCCGGCCCCGCGCAAAGTTCGGATAAGCTTGTGCTCTTTATCGTTCAGCTTGTCGCGCAAGGAACGGATGTAAACTTCAACGATATTTTCCTCTCCGCCGAAGTTATAGCCCCATACCCGGTCCAAAATCATCGTTTTGCTGAGCACCATGCCATGGTTCATCACCAGAAATTTGAGCAGCTCGTACTCCGTCGGCGACAACGACAGCGACTGCTCGCGGAATGCGAATTCTTTCCTCCGGTCATCGATGCGGAACGGCCCGTACACAACCTCGCCGAGC
Source organism: Paenibacillus sp. sgz302148 (assembly GCF_056120465.1). Taxonomy (NCBI): domain Bacteria; kingdom Bacillati; phylum Bacillota; class Bacilli; order Caryophanales; family Paenibacillaceae; genus Paenibacillus; species Paenibacillus sp. sgz302148. The sequence continues at coordinate 18,469 of NZ_JBVYOJ010000026.1, read as the reverse complement.
AGATCGGGGAACTGGTTGCGCAATCGTGCCTGAATGCGGGCCAGCAGCTCGTCGAAGCTGAACGGCTTGACCAAATAATCGTCCGCGCCGAGCGTTAAGCCTCTGACGCGGTCCGTCACTTCATCCTTGGCGGTCAGCATAATGACGGCGATGTTGTCCCCGGTTTGTTTCAGCATCCGGCATGTTTCGAAACCGTCCAACTCCGGCATCATGACGTCGAGAATAACGACATGCGGACGGAAATCCGCCGCAACATCAATTGCCATCGCTCCGTCCTGTGCGGTTTTCACCTCATAGCCTTCATTGATCAAGCCCATCTCCAAAAATTGCAAAATATGCGGTTCGTCGTCAGCCAGCAATATTTTGACCCCTTTAATCGGTTTCATTGCTTCGTACCTCCGCCTGAAATAAATCGTCGTACCCCATTATAAGCCCAAATGCTGAAATTAATCTGAATATACGTAGGCCGGAGAGGCCCCCTCTTCGATTTGAAGAAGCTGATTCTACAATCGGAGCGGGCTGGCTCGTATCGAAGAAACTGCAAAAAGCCGCAGAGGATCTCCTCTTCGGCTTATTAGTTAGGCTTCGATCGTAAGTCCTACCTTGTAGCCTATGTCTATACGCTAGCATCATCACATATCGATCGAGTCGCTCCGGTCTGGTCGTCGAATTTTTATGTTTTAACTGTAAAACTGCATTTAATTTATACGTTTTCTCCTTTTTCTGATTAGATAACTGGATAACTGCAGTTATTTCTCGCCATTTTCCGGATTTACGAGTAAGGTCGAATAAACAGATGCAGTTTTGCAGTTATTTTGTACCACGTCCATGCCCTTCTAATTTTATCTGTACTTTTTCAGTTATTATAAGCCGCGTCCCTGCTTCCTTTAATAAACTGTAAATTTTCCAGTTGCTTGGGGCCTGTTGTCATTCCAGCACGCGGCGCGCTGACCATCAAAGCACAAAAGCCATGCTCGCTCGACGCGAAAGCAATCACTTCTTCGCCGCGGCATCATAGCCGGCGACGAGCCGTTTCGGGGCAACGCTTTTCCACGCCTGAACGATTAGAACATGAAGCTCGGCAAGCGCGATGCGATCCATGCGCACGATCATGTAGTTAAGCGTGGAATAGCTGGCCGGAACGCTGTAAATATCCGGCTCCATCGTGGTATAGGCGAGCCGGTCGTCCTTTGTCGTTTTGACGAGAAGCGATACGCCATCCTCTTGGAGGACAGCGAATATTTTGTCCCGCACGCGGAACGACGGTTTTCCCCAATGTCCGGTTTCCACGGCTTCCGGCATCGATAAAGCGATGCTCCGCACTTCATCCGGCGTAATCATAAAGGCACTCCTCCTTTGGCTTTCACATCCTCTGTTTGCGAGCCTAACCTCGCGGTTTTCGCGCGCTGACGACCATAAAAGACTTATCTTGCCGAAAGCCGGGCGTGTACCCGTCGTCGATTTCGATTTCGCCGAATCCCGCTTTTTCCAGCATCAGCTCAAATTCATTGCGGTAAAACCAGCGGACCTTCATCATGTCCCGATGTTCTTCCTCCAGCTCCCCGTCGCGGAACACCTCGTACTTGTACGTTGTCGTTTTCAGTTGTTCCCAATAATCGATCGACACATGCTCGGTCAGCATGACGTCGGCTCCGTCTTCTCTCGTTTTGAGCGCGATGAAATGCCAATCGTCGGACGGGTTGTCGATATATTTCTTCGGTACGTTCAGCGTGAGCAGCAGTTGCCCGCCCGATTCCAGATGCGCGTAAAACCTGCGAAGCGCCTCCATCGCATCGGCGCGATCCGTCAGCAGAATGAATGTATTGCTCGGGATAAAAATCGTGTTGTACTTCCGCGGCAGGTCCAGTTGCTGCATCGGTTGGCGGTACAACATCGGTTGTACGCCCGCAATTGCCGCTTTCCGCTCGCAAAGCGCCAGCATTTCCGCCGAATAATCCACGCCGTCGACTTCCAGGCCATCCTCCAGGAGCGGGATCAGCAGCCTGCCGGTGCCGCAGCCGATTTCGGCAGCCGGACCGCCGTTTGCGACAATATGCCGCTTGAAAAACGTAAAATCCGTCGCATCCCGACCCGGGCCGTACCATAAATCATAATGGCTCGCGACAAAACCTTGGAAGTGCTCGTATGTATCGCTTTGCGCCGGCTGCTTTTTTCCCGTGCGGGTATCTTTCGTGCGACCCTCACTCAAGTGACTCTCTTCAATGCGACTCTCACCCACGTCAATCTCCCCCGCTTCGCTAAATTCCGGTCATTTACCCGCCGCCTTAAACCCGGCTGCCTTGGCATCGTCCTCCGTGCAGAACATCATTTCGGCTTGCGTCTGCTTATAAGACCGGCCGCCCGGCATATGGTAGATTTTCTCCTGCTTCGCGGTAATATTGCCTTTGATTTGCGGATCGGAGCAGTCTCCGGCCGCCGAAACGTCCGTTTCCTCCATGTCCGCCACGTCCGCTTCGGGCGACTGCTCGCCCTCGTCCTGCGCGATGCGCGGCTTAATCTCCTCGAAGCCTTTCGTATCGTTCCACATCGCCTCGAATTCCGCGCTAAACGCCTTGGCGATGTCCTCGTTCGGCAGCACCATGATGACCTCGTCGTTTGTCGTGCTGGCTGATTTGGAATAATTGAACGAGCCGGTCGTTGCGACTTTTCCATCCGCTATCGTAACTTTCAGGTGCATCAATCCGCTGTGGGTATTAATCTTGATCGGGATGCCGGCGCTGCCTAGAATTTTCAAAGCTTCTTTCTGGGATTTGCCGCCAGACTGGATTTTGTCCGTAATGACGCGAACATCGACGCCGCGCTTCTTTGCCTCCTTGATCGCCGCCACGACATCGGGATGCGTCAAGCTGTAGATGGCGATATCGAGCGTCTGCTTCGCCGACTGAATGACCTCGATCAGCAGCTTTTCCGGATGTTGTTCCGCCTGGGTGAACGCCCAGCGGATTTGCTTTTGCGATTGCTCCGACATTTCCGCGCCGCCGGGTTGGCCTTGCTGCCCGAGACCGCAGCCGCTCAGCAGAAGAAGGAGCGAACATATTGCTAACATTGTTTTTTTCATGGCTGTACCTCACTCATCATCAGAACACCTATTCGATAAATAACGATACTGCATGTTATACGTTTGGGCAACAACAAATTGCGCAACTTCTTCCCAGACTCGACAAAAACATTTATATCGTAAACGCTTCCGTGGAGCTTGACGATGCTTTATCGATGGAAGATCGAGCATACGGTGATCGAAGGTAGAAGGCTGAAATTCAACGGTTCGGCCATCGGATTGTTCGGCAACTGGATCAAGTGGTGGCTGCTGTGCGTGATCACGTTAGGGATTTACGGCTTTTGGCTGTTTACCGCCTTGGAGAAATGGAAGGTCAAACATACGACGTTCGAATAGACCCAAGCTCGAATAACCCCATGCTCCTCGCTCTTTCCGTGTTTTCCATAGAGAGGTAATAGAGTCTGTGCTATACTGGTGTTAAAAAAAGCAAGAGGTCGAATCATGAAGAAAAATACCTATCTGGCGATTGGCATTTTGCTCGGAATCGCTTTGGGCGTTTCTTTCAGCATGCTTGCGGATCTTATGTCAGAGAAAGACAATAAAGTAGACGTAATCATCAATGGCAGCAAGCTTGGCGCGGCGATCGTCGTTGACGGCAAAAGCTTCGTGCCGGTAAGGGAAATCGCCGAGGCCGCAGGCTATAGCATCAATTTGCAGGACGAGAAGATCGTGCTGACCAAGAAGCCGTCCGTGCAGATGTATATGGAAGGCATCCACCTAGCCGAAAAACGGCTAAGAGAGCTGGAAAAATCCCAGGAAGCGGTCAGGAAAGCATTGGAGGATATAAGCAGGGGAAGTTCGAAATATACCGCCGAAGAAATCAAACGTTTCCAATCGAGGCTCGAAACGTTGCAATACGATCAGGCTCGGTTGGAACAATATAAGATCGTGGCCCAGCAAAAATTGCGGGAATTGACCGATAAAGCAGGACACCAAGAATAACGGGTAAGCACCGTCCTAAGTAGCGCAACGTTAACCAAGAAATCTAACCAAGTATAGAGTAAAAAAAGGCATCTCGAAGTTCAAAGAACTCGCGAGATGCCTTTTTTGTATTACATCATGCCGCCCATACACTTGCATTTCTTAGCAAGTTTCCCACGAAAACTCCCATTTTCCCGCAAGCCTTTATATTCTAAGGCTCGCGGGCTTTTTCTTTTTACGTTCTTTCCATATTATTAGTGTGTTTCCCATGAAGAAATGTTGTTCCTAAGGGACAAACGAGGGACATTGCCTTTTAGCATCCATGCCACAGAACCTCATGTTCCTGTACTCAAATTCCCGACTAATCCATGCTTTTTCCTTTCCTCTAATACAGAACTAACCGAATCGTATATATCGTCCATTTCCTCGGGTGTATGCTCGGTTTTACAACAATAGCAGATGCGTATCGACCCACGATTTATATCAATACCTAATAAACGTTCCACGTTAACCTCAAAGAAATCAGCGATCAATTTAAGATGCTCATCAGATGGTGTTACATTGCCATCCTCATACAGATCGTTCGATTCCGGTTCCGTCTGTGACATGTTGAACAGTTTTCCTATGATTTGTTCTTATCTTGCTAATTCTATATCCGATTAAATTGTCCATGTCCTCACCTGTCTTCTGATTAAAAAACCGCCGAAAAATATCTGCCCAGGCGCACACTCATTTCTGCTTTGATCGTATCGCGCGTTATCCCTAAACGTCCCTCGTAACCATGATAAACATAACGGTACCACATCGTCCCGTCGATCTGCTCATCCTCCCAGTATTTGAGGTTGTTCGACCGGAGCGCTTTTCGTGCTTGTGCCAAATCAGAGTTAACCAGATCAATTAGAACATCAGTCGCCAGAACAAATAATTCCTGCATAGGATGGTCTGCTTTGGTTATGTTATTTCGGCCATTAGAAACAATGGTGAGTATCGCCTGCAGCAGAATGGATTCATGGATTAGCTGTAGCTCTTCCTTACCTGGCGCTAGGCGTACTTCTGTCTTTGGCCGCATCTGATCAATCAGAACTTCCCTGTGCTCCGGCAGCATCATCCTGCTGGACTCCCAGCGCCCGTTGTCAGCAAGCTTCTTGCTTATTTTGTCCGCCTTCAAAATAGGAACATTTATTCGCATTATATACGATCAATATGAAATAATGCGAGATGGAGATAACCCGACTTTCATAAAATTTTCTTTGCTGCCCTGTATAATTCTGTAATATAATGTCGTTATATCAAATTAGAAAGCGAGGTTTTGAGATGAAAAAGAAATTTGCAATCATTACTGCAGCAGTATTAAGCGGAGCAATGCTGTTCAGCGCTGGAGTTTTCGCGGCGCGGAATTATACGGTGAAAGTAAACGATAAGATAGTCAACGTCGATGTAAAAGAGATTAATGGATCTACATACGTACCTCTGCGAGCAGTAAGCCAGATGTTAGGGGCGAAAGTCGACTTCGACCCAGCTACATCGACGATCAAGATCAACATGCCTACGTCGACAACAACACAACCAACGACGCCGGCGTCATCTGATTCAGTGAACCGGAAAAACCCTGCAGCTCTCGGAACGGAATTATCCTTTACTGTTAAGAATACACTAGACTCATACAAGGGAAAAATATCCATTGAAGAAGTGATTCGTGGCGAGGAAGCATGGAGGCAAGTACAAGATGCAAACATGTTTAACGACGCACCAGATGAAGGCTTTGAATATATGCTCGCAAAAATCAATATCGCAATTACAGATAATGATAACGATGACAAAGTGGCTGACATCTCGCAAGCTGATTTCACCCTTGTGTCCTCGTCAGGGAAAGACTATAACCGCAAAAGTGTTGTAGCACCAGAGCCGAGTATAGACGCATCACTTTATAAGGGCGCGTCTAATACTGGATGGGCTGTCTTCCAGGTTAAAAAGGACGACGCTAACCCGGTGATTACTTTCGGCAGAAAGTATGACGGCACTGGCGGCGTTTGGTTTAAAACAAAATAATGTAGCCGAAAGAGCAGCGAAGCATTATGCCTCCTGCTCTTTTTTATGTTCCAGTATATCCCCTATCCCAACTTCCAGAAAAACGCAAAGCCGGTCCAGCGTCTCCAAATCAACACGCTTAAGGGAATACCAAAAGTTGGCTACTTTCCGACAAAAACATTGTAAATGCGATGAAGGGAAACGTTGTACATGTGGAGCGTCATGGAGTTTTCGGGCCTATACTGAAATTGACCCGCAAACAGGCCGACGCAAGCAAGTAGAGAAAGGCGGATTTAAAACCAAGAAAGAGGCTGAACTGGCAGCAGCTCAGCTGGAGCTGGATGTACACCATGGAACTTTTGTGGAAGAGAAAGATTTCGCACAAGAATGGTATACCCTATACATGGGTACTGGGCACCGGTAGGGTACGGCAACACGAGTTAAGCAGATTACGCCCATTTTTCGGCAAGATATCAATTAAAGACATAACCAGGGGAAGCAGAAGTAATCACTTGAAGCAATTATGGAGCGTCTCGGCCACCAAGACGATGAAACAACTCGAAACATATATCTACACGTTACCAAGCAAAAAAAGAAAGAGGCCGCTCATAAGTTCACAGCACTCATGAGAGACCTCGATCTTCCAAGGGACGAATAAGGGACACACCCCTCATCAAAACCCCAATCTCTTACTACACAAGGGATTTAACCCCGTATTACATCATGCCGCCCATTCCGCCCATGCCGCCCATGTCAGGCATGCCGGCGCCGGCTTTTTTCTCTTCCGGTTTGTCGGCGATAACCGCTTCGGTCGTCAGGAACATTGCCGCAACGGAAGCCGCGTGCTGCAGTGCGGAACGCGTAACTTTCGCAGGGTCAACGATTCCCGCTTCGAACATGTTTACCCACTCGTCGGTAGCGGCGTTGTAGCCGATGCCTACGGATTCTTTTTTCAGGCGCTCAACAATAACGGAACCTTCTTGGCCCGCGTTGCTAGCGATAATGCGAACAGGCTCTTCCAGAGCGCGAAGTACGATGTTCACGCCGGTTTGCTCGTCGCCGGAAGCTTGAACTGCTGCTACTGCGCCGTAGACGTTCACAAGCGCCGTGCCGCCGCCGGATACGATACCTTCTTCAACTGCTGCGCGAGTCGCGTTCAATGCGTCTTCGATGCGCAGTTTGCGCTCTTTCAGCTCGGTTTCCGTCGCTGCGCCAACTTTGATAACCGCTACGCCGCCAGCGAGCTTCGCAAGACGCTCTTGCAGTTTCTCGCGGTCGAAGTCGGAAGTTGTTTCTTCCAGCTGTGCTTTGATTTGCGTTACGCGTGCGCCGATGTCTTTTTTGTCGCCAGCGCCGTCAACGATGATCGTGTTTTCTTTCGTAATGCGAACTTGACGAGCGCTACCCAGTTGATCCGGACGCGTCGACTTCAGTTCAAGGCCGAGTTCTTCCGTAATCACTTGTCCGCCTGTTAATGCCGCGATGTCGCCCAGCATTGCTTTACGACGGTCGCCAAAGCCAGGAGCTTTAACCGCTACGCAAGTGAACGTGCCGCGCAGTCTGTTGACGAGCAGCGTCGCAAGAGCTTCGCCTTCTACGTCTTCAGCGATGATCAGCAGTTGTTTGCCGGATTGAACGACTTTTTCAAGAACAGGAAGAATTTCTTGGATGTTGCCGATCTTCTTGTCCGTGATCAGGATGTACGGATTTTCAAGAATCGCTTCCATTTTGTCCGTATCCGTGATCATGTATGGGGAGATGTAGCCGCGGTCGAATTGCATACCTTCTACGACTTCCAGCTCCGTAGCGAAACCTTTGGATTCTTCAACGGTGATAACGCCGTCTTTTCCCACTTTTTCCATCGCTTCCGCGATCAGTTGGCCCACTTCGTCGTCAGCTGCGGAAATAGCCGCAACTTGCGCGATCGATTGCTTGCCTTCGATTGGTTTAGCGATGCTTTGCAGCTCTTCAACAGCCGCTCTAACCGCTTTGTCGATGCCCTTGCGGACAACCATAGGGTTGGCGCCTGCCGTTACGTTTTTCAAACCTTCGCGAATCATCGCTTGAGCAAGAACGGTAGCGGTCGTCGTTCCGTCGCCGGCTACGTCGTTCGTTTTGGTCGCTACTTCTTTAACAAGTTGCGCGCCCATATTTTCAAAAGCGTCTTCCAGCTCGATTTCTTTCGCAATCGTCACGCCGTCGTTCGTGATCAGCGGGCTGCCGAATTTTTTCTCCAGAACGACATTGCGTCCTTTTGGTCCAAGCGTTACTTTCACTGCGTTTGCAAGCGCGTCAACGCCACGAAGCATTGCACGGCGAGCGTCTTCGCTAAAACGAATATCTTTTGCCATGGGTAAAGTACCTCCCTAGAATTGTTGAATTTTATTGTGTAAGTATATGAGGAGCTTCGCTCGATTACGCAAGAATTGCGTGAATGTCGCTTTCCTTCATGATGAGATATTCTTTGCCTTCGTATTTCACTTCGGTTCCCGCATATTTGGAGAACAATACGAGATCGCCTTCTTTGACTTCAAGCGGAGTGCGCACGCCGTCTTTCAAGGTTCCGCTGCCTACAGCGATGACTTTGCCTTCTTGCGGCTTTTCCTTCGCCGTGTCCGGCAGCAGGATACCGCTAGCTGTTTTCTCCTCTTTTGCAAGAGGTTCGATAAGTACGCGTTCGCCTAAAGGTTTGATCATGAGAAAATCCTCCTTTGAAAAATATGTTTGAGTGTGAATATATGTTGGTTGGCGTTGTTAGCACTCGACATGCGTTAGTGCTAATAACCAATACTTATGATACTCATTTTGCCATCACTTTTCAAGTGGGTCGGCCGCAATTTCATCATTTTTTTAAATGAGCAACGCGATCGAAGCCCTTCAACGTTAAAATATACCCTCACCATTGTATCCAAATAGTGGAGTTGTATGCAGTTGGCTGGCTGCACGCTGACGGGATGGTAGGCGTGGTTGCGCTGCTTTTTGCCATTGCAGACGTGTTCGTGGTCGACACTGTTGGCGGCTGACTCAATTATCATAATTGCTCAGACGGTAGCCCGTCACTTTTGCCTTAGCTTGAATCGGAAGCAGCAATCCTTCTTGAACGAATCGGACAAGCCAGTTGTGGGCAGTTCTTTGAGTCACCCCAAAATCCCTAATAATATCCGATGTTCGGATGATGCCGTCGTTCCGCAGGGCAATACCTGCAAACAGCTTCCGGCGGGCCGTCCAAACGTCGTGGTCTTCCGTCGTGATCCCGTTATGGACAATCGTCCACCAGTGTCCGATCGATTGCAGAATTTGCCGCTGGCAGACCGTAGCCCGTCGTTCCACCTGATTGGCGGAAAATCGAAGCACGCGCCAGCCCGCAAGGATCAGATCGTTTTGCCGCATCAGATGATCGTCAAAATCGCCCGGCGAAATATCTCTTGCATGTGTCGTAAAACCATCGATCTCCATCACTAGCCGAATCCCGTTCCTTACGTACACAAAGTCCATGAAACGCTCTCCGCCCTTAAAATCCTTGAACGGATACTCCGCATGCAAACCATCAAAGCGGTATTGAAATGCCGGCCCCCACACCTCCTGCAAAAATAATCTTTCGTATTTTCCGATTGATTTGCGGTAATGCCCGTTCTGCCTGGAAGCTTGCTCGAATCGTTCGATATACTCTGCTACAGCTGGGTGCAATTGCATGTTCATCGTCCTCCTTTATTTGTACAAGCGTGAATATAAAGCAAAAAGCACACGTCACCTATGTAACATAGGCGAGTGTGCTTCACTTCGCGTAAATGGTTATTGTTGAGGCTAGTTTAACCTTAAAAATGGGATGATGCAAGAAGCCGTGTCGTAGGCGAGAGCTTCTTAAGAGCTTGGTTTTCGACGCTACTCTAGAGCTTCGGAGCATTTGAGCCTTCATAGTGCTTCTTTTGGAGCTTTTGGAGCCTCGTTGCAGCTTCACAAAGAGATTGGGTTGAAATCCAAATCAGCTCTTCCCTTTGAGGATCATTGCTTTAAAAAATTCATTCAGAAAAAATATTCTGAATTTCAGAAACGAATTTCTGAATTTTATGGGATTCTATTGCGATTCACGAACATTCAGAAATTATTTTCTTATTTTAGCCAAAATTTTCTGAATTTCAGCCAAAAGTTTCTGAATACCACAATTTTAGTCGATTAGATCCGCCAACAAAGAAAAAACATTCTGAAATTCAGCCAAAAATTTCTGACTTACAGTTCTGCGGAATTAGTTTCTGAACAGCTCAAATCCTGCCTGTGTCAAACGCTTCTTCCCACGCCTTGTCCGCCGCGAGCTGCTTCCGGTAAACCAGCTTGGACATCAGCACGCTGAACTCATACAGCAGCAGCAGCGGCACCGCTACGAGAAAATCGGAGACGAAGTCCGGCGGCGTCACGATCGTCCCTACCGCAATCAGCACGAAATACGAGAGTTTGCGCATTTTCTGCAGCCTCTTCGGGTTAAGAATGCGCAGCCTCGTCAAGAACATGATCACGATCGGAAGCTCGAATAGGAGCGACATCGGAATGAGAATGTTGAACATAAACGAAAAATATTGCGCCATCCCGTACGTCTCCGTCAGCTCCATATGCTTCGCGACATTCGTCGTAAAGTACACGGCCATCGGGAAAACGACAAAATAGGCAAACGCCAGCCCAAGCAAAAACAACAGCAGCGCGCCCGGAATATAACGCAGCGTCGCACTCTGTTCTTCCTTGCGCAATCCCGGCTTTACGAACGCCCACAGCTGATAAAAAGCAAACGGGAGCGCGACGATCAAGCCGATAATAAAGGCAAATTTCATATAAATGCTGATTCCGTCCCACAGCGAAAAAGCGTGCATCGAGATTCCTTTAGCCGGCTCCACGGATCTCAAATAATTGTAGATCGGGTCCGCGCCAAAAAAACCGCCGATCATCGCCAGCACGAGCACGATCAGCACGTAGATGATCCGCTTGCGCAGCTCGCCGAGGTGGTCGAACAGCGTCATGTCTTGTTTTTTGGGCATCGCTTTCACCTTTTCGGTCAGTCGGGCAATCTGCGGTTATCGTTGTTGTCGCGGCGGGCTTCAGCCTGCGGCTCAATCACCTGCGTCCGTGCCGTTTCGGATGGGCCAACCTCTTTGCGGGCATGCTTCTGTCCGTCGTTATCGTCGTCGGACATAATGTCCTTGGCCCCGTTCTTAAACTCGCGAAGCGTGCGTCCGAATGCGCGGCCGAGCTCTGGCAGCTTGTTCGGCCCGAACAGCAGCAGCGCCACGATCACTAATAAAATGACGCCGGTTACGCCAATTCCGTTAAACATTTTCGTTTCCTCCTCATACTTAATCTCATAAAATATACGATCTATTAACAACCGTACATGCCGCCGTACCCTAACTCCACGATATCGCGCCGCTCAATCGTTTCGCCGGCCAATATTCGGGGCAGCAGCACATCAAACGAAGTGTATGGATCGTGCATAACGCATCCCGGCAAGCCGAGGATCGGTGTATTGCCGATATAGGCCATCATGAGCATCGACCCCGGCAACATCGGCGTTCCGTAGCTGACCACGCGGGCTCCCGCCCGGCGTATCGCGCCCGGCGTCCGATCATCGGGATCTACCGACATGCCGCCAGTGATTAATATCATATCATACTGCCGCCGGGTAAAATAAGAAATTTCCCTGACAATTGTTTCACTATCATCCGGCGCAAAACGCTGTTCCACGACCTCGGAGCCAAATCCCGCGATTTTCTCCTTCACGACAGGCCCGAACTTATCTTGTATCCGCCCGGAGTAGACTTCGCCGCCCGTCGTCAGCAGCCCAACCTTAAACGGCAAAAAAGGCTTCACCGTCACCGCGCCGCCTTCCATGCGCCCATCCGCAGCTAGCCTTTCCACATCGGCAATTTTCGCAGCCGGAACGATCAGCGGAATGACCCGCGTGCCGACAAGAGCCTGTCCCGGCATCACAACCGTATTCGTCCGCACCGTGGCAAGGGCGATCTCGCCCAGCTCATTAACGGCATCGACGAGCGACCGGTCGATTTTGGCCAGCCCGTGAATGGCCGATTTTAATGCGACTTTGCCTTCGTGAGACTCGGACAACGTCACGTTTTCCCCTGCAATCGCATGCGCCATACGCAGCGCGGCATCGTCTTCGTGCAGGAAGCCTTCCTGCAGATCGAGTATATAGATATGCTCCTTGCCGATGTTAAGCAGGTTCGGAATATCTTCTTCCCTAATGATATGGCCTTTTTTGAAAAGCCGGCCTTTGAACTTACCCGGAATAATCTGCGTCAAATCGTGGGCAAGTACCATGCCGATCGCATCCTCCACCCGCACCTCGCGAAGCATCGAATCAATGTTGCTCATCATTCATGCTCGCTTTCCCGGCCGGACAAAATGCTCAGCGCATGCGGCAGTTGATCCATAATGGCCGATAAATTTTCCGCGACGCCTTTCGGACTTCCCGGCAAATTAACGATCAACGTGCGGCCGCGAATGCCGCAGACGCCGCGGGAGAGCATCGCCCTGCGCGTTTTGGCCATCGACACTTGACGCATCGCCTCGGCCATGCCCGGAACGACGCGGTCGATCACCTTCAGCGTCGCCTCCGGCGTCACATCGCGCATCGCAAGTCCCGTACCGCCCGTCGTCAAAATCAAATTCGCTTTGTAGTAGTCCGTCATTTCGATAAGAGCGGCCATAATTTCGTCCATCTCGTCGGGTACGATCCGGTAGTCGACGATTTCGCCCTCGATCTCCTCTTCCACAAGCTCGCGAATCACCTGCGCGCTCGTATCTTCGCGTTCGCCGCGTGAGCCTTTATCGCTTGCAGTCAGCACAGCCACTCTCCAGCGCATAGCATCAACCTCCCGTGAAATCGCTTTGATCTATAAAGGTCAAGGATAAACGGCTTGCTCCTTCCTGATCGGCGCATTCGTTATCCGATGAAACATATGATCGTGATGATGAACTTACAATGCGTATCGTGCATGAATTACGCAGCTTGCCGCTACGCTTTCTCGTAATTGCCGCTTTTGCCGCCGGTTTTGGAGAGCAGCATCGTGGGGCCGATGACCATGTCTTTTTGCGCCGCCTTGCACATGTCATATACCGTCAGAGCCGCAGCCGATACGGCCGTAAGAGCTTCCATTTCGACACCCGTTTTCCCGGTCGTCTTCACCGTCGCTTCTATATATAAAGCATCTTCCCCGTTGTTCGTGAATTGGATATCGACGCCGGTAAGCGACAGCGGATGGCACATCGGAATCCAGTCCGACGTTTTCTTCGCCGCCATAATCGCCGCAACCTGCGCGACGGCCAGCACGTCGCCTTTGCTCATTTTCCCCTGCAGGATCAATTCGAGCGTCGAACGGCTCATCGTCACGGTCGTATGCGCGCGCGCAATCCGCTCCGTGTCCGACTTGGTTGAAATATCAACCATCCGGGCTCGTCCCTGCTCGTTAAAATGCGTCAAGCTCGATATATCGCTCATTCCCCCGATTCCCCTTTCGACCTCTAAACGCCGAATCAGAACGTTTGTTTCGCAAATTCCAAATCTATTTCATATCATGATGATCATAAATCATATCTTCATTGTACTTCAATGTGAAGATGGGCGTCGCCCGTCAAAAGATGAATTTTCCGTGATTACCGCATCAAGACGAAAATCATGCTCTTCCATCGGAACCGCATCGAACAACTGAACCTCAAATGCCGGTGCCAGCGTTAGCGGCTTCTCCACAGCTACCGTTTCCAGCTTCTCGAAAAAACGGTCGTAATAACCGCCCCCATACCCTAATCGGCCGCCTAACCGATCGAATGCAAGCCCTGGGACGAGGATGATGTCGATACAAGATAAATCGCCGACAACCGGCGTACCTTCTTTCGGTTCAAGTATCCCCCATGCACCTGCCTCCAGGTCGTCCAAACTTTCGATACGGTGCAGCTCGAATTGCTGCGTCGAAGGATCGACCTTGGGCACGATCGTTTGGATGCCATGCTGCCGGCCCCATTCTACGAGAGGCAGCGTATCCGTTTCGGTACGGAACGGGATGTACGTGAACAGCGTTACGCTCGAATGTGCCGCCAGGAGCGGGCGAAAATACCTTTCGATGATGTGCTCGCAGATAAGCCTAGATTTGGCGGCACGCTCCGCTTCGGTTAACGATGCGCGGCGCTCCTGGGCTTCCCGGCGCATCCGGTGTTTTATTTCTATGAAGGAAAGATTCATGTGAGGGATGATCCTTTGGGTTACATTTGCTCTAGTTTACCATGCTTGTTCAGGCTTTGCCACAAATCGTCATCCGAATGATCGGAAATGAGCGAATCAAGGATCAGGGAGGGAAAATTGTCGCGATGGTTCAAGAAATGCACGAAGGTGAAATTTAAGATGAGACGGTTCGGTTGCCGTCGTTATTGGAACATGTGAACTCAAGCGCAAAATGCAAGCCGGTTCGGAAGACAGGTTCGTCTCTTATCGTTAAAAATCCGACATCGCAGCTCGTTCGCCGTCGATGCCGGATTGCATTATCGGCGATGCCGCGTCATCCAGCCAGCCGCAAAATCGACAAGCTCCGCCTGCGGCAAGAGCAACGCATCGGCTTCGGCGACTTTCCCGGCCCGCACTTGTCCTCCGCCCGACGCGAACGCCTCCCCTATCGCTTCAAAATCATCCGTATCGGTGTCGATATCCTGATACTCTACCCAAGCGCGCCTCCCGTCGACCATCATCGGGGCTCCGTTCGTGACGACCTGTTTGCCGGCATAATTCGCCCGGTATTCCGCCAAATGGAGCGACGTATTGTTGCCATGCCCAACCCCAAGCAGCAGCACCGAACCGCCCAGTTCATAAATACGTGCCAGCGGAGATCTTTCTCCCAAGCCGTAATCCAACGATTGACCGGCGATGATAAATTCCGCATGCCTGCCCCTCGCGGCAAAAGAAAGCTGCGGATGCGCGCTGCGCAGCGCGCCGTGCTGCTTGCGAAACGTTTCCGGTATAAGCCCCATGCTTGGGCAAGGCGACAAATCCGGCTCATAAGGCGGCATCGTCTGCCGGATCGTTTCCCACCATGCCTCAGGCACAGGCGGATTTCGCCAGCCTGCCGGGTCGGACATTTCGCCGCATTGCGTCGGCATCACAAGCGTACCCGATTCGTCCAATATCCGCTCTAGAGCATGAATAACCGCAACGGGGCCGCCAACAACCCAGCTCCCCAGCGATTTAAGCGAAGAGTGCAGCAGCACCGTCATGCCCGGCTCCACGCCCAGTTTTTGAAAATCCTCGATTAATGTTTCCACCGTAATTAGCCGCTTATACTCCAACTTATTCAGCTTGCTCATCTAAAACGCCTCCGTTCGAACCTTTACGTCCATTATGGCGTCAGACGCGCGCCGCCATCCAGTGAAAAAATGTGTAAAACGAAAGGTTGCGTCGCACTTTGCTTCAATATCATGTAAACTAGAATTGCAGATATCGCCATGAGCCTTCATTACTATTTTCGCATCGTGTCGATTTGCAGTAACGATCTATTGAAAGGTTGTCGAGTATGCTTCTGCAAGCTAACGGAATCAGTAAAAATTACGGGGTCAAATCCGTATTGACCAATATATCGCTTCAAGTACTGGAACGCGAGCGGATCGGGCTCGTCGGCGTCAACGGCGCAGGCAAATCGACCCTCCTCCAAATTTTCGCCGGCGAAATGTCGATGGACGGCGGGCAAATTTTTAAAGCGAAAGAAACCCGCATCGGCTATCTTGCGCAAAACAGCGGCCTGCAATCCCACCGTTCGATTCGCGAGGAGATGCTCGCCGTTTTTGCCGATTTAATCGACCTGGAGCATGAATTGCGGGCGCTGGAGGCCGACATGGCCGATCCTGTAATCCAGCAGGACACAAAGCGTTACGAGGATACGCTAAACCGGTACGCCGCCAGGTCGGAAACGTTCCGCGAACGCGGCGGTTACGAGATGGAAGCGAGAATCCGCGGCGTCTTGCACGGAATGGGCTTCGGCAGCTTCGATCCAGCGACGCCGATCCATACGTTAAGCGGCGGGCAGAAGACGCGCCTGGCACTCGCCAAAATATTGCTCGAAGCACCCGATATTCTCATGCTGGACGAGCCGACCAACCACCTGGATATCGCGACCCTAACGTGGCTCGAAGATTACTTGCGCGGGTATCCCGGCGCTATTCTTGTCGTATCGCACGACCGGTATTTTCTCGACGCGCTCGTCGACACGATATACGAAATCGAGCGCACGTCGTCCAAGCGCTATACCGGCAACTATAGCCGTTACATGGAGCTAAAAACAGCGGAATACGAGATTCAGCTGAAGCATTACGAGAAACAACAGGAAGAAATATCCAAGTTTGAAGATTTCATCCAGAAAAATATCGTTCGGGCATCAACGACAAAACGCGCGCAAAGCCGCCGCAAAGCGCTCGATCGGATGGATCGTCTCGACAAGCCGCTCGGCGATTTGAAAAAAGCGCATTTTTCGTTCGAAGTCGAGCAAACGACCGGCAAGGAGGTGCTGGCCGTCCAGCAGCTGTCCGTTTCGTTCGACGGCGAAAATCCGCTGTTCCGAAACGCGTCGTTTGATCTTTGGCGCGGCGAAACCGTTGCGCTGATCGGTCCGAACGGGATCGGCAAATCGACGCTGCTCAAAGCGCTGACCGGCGATCTGCAGCCGGACGGCGGCACGATCAAATGGGGCGCCAACGTGCGCATCGGCTATTATGATCAGGAGCAGACGGGCTTAAACTCGAGCAATACGGTGCTCGAGGAAGTATGGAGCGCATACTCCCACTTGGAGGAAGCCCGAATTCGCACGGTGCTCGGCAATTTCCTGTTCAGCGGCGAAGACGTGCTGAAGAAGATCGGCAGCCTAAGCGGCGGCGAAAAAGCCCGCGTTGCATTAGCCAAGCTGATGCTGCTCAAAGCGAACGTGCTGATCTTGGACGAACCGACGAACCATCTCGATTTGTTCAGCAAAGAGGTGCTGGAATCGGCGCTGATCGATTACGAAGGAACGCTGTTATTCATATCTCACGACCGTTATTTCCTGAACAAAATGGCGGAGCGCATCGTAGAACTATCGTCCTCCGGCACAAATCATTTCCTGGGAAATTATGACGAATATTTGGAAAAGAAAAATGAGATTGCCGAATTGGCCGCCGAACGACAGCAATCCCTTGCGACAGACAAAATCGGCAAATCCGCGGCCGCCGTCGAAAAAACGACCGACTTCGAAGCCGGCAAACAAGCGAAACGCGACGAACGGGCTAAGCAGCGGAAGCTGGAGCAATTGGAACGGGATATTGCCCGGCTGGAGGAAGAAATCGCCGCCGTCGAGGAAGAACTGGCTCAGCCGGAAGTCTACAACAACTATGTCATCGTGCAGGAGAAACAAGCAATGCTCGAGGAGAAGAAGTCAACGCTTCAACAAGCTTACGAAGAATGGGAAACGGTCGCGGAGTAAAGTGGGATGCCAGGCAGGATGATGCCTCCGTCGGGCTCGGCATTTAGAACGGGGTGCACGGCATAGTTGTTGAGCTTGGCGGATGGAACCGATGCAACTTGTTGCGGCTGAGCTGGGCATTTAGAATGGGATGCACGGCATAGCTGTTGAGCTCGGTGGATGGAACGGGATGCAACTTGTTGCGGCTGAGCTCGACATTTAGAACGGGGTACACGGCATAGCAGTTGAGCTCGGCGGATGGAACGGGATGCAACTTGTTGCGGCTGAGCTCGGTGAATAGAGCGTGATGGCACCGGCTTTTCGTACAGAGCGCTACTACCTCACCGAGCTTGACCGGCGTGAATAGTGCAGACAGTACCCCGCAGCTTAAAGCTTGCCGGATGAGCGATAAATAAGTTACATGTAACAACAAAAAACGCCGTCTTGGCACGATCCTGTGCACAAGACGGCGTTTTTTGGCATTAAAGCGATGCCGGGTCCTCTTACCGCGTATGCCCCCGGCGCACTGTGTGGCGTCGCATGACGGTGTCAATCCATACCGACGGCTAGTCTTCGCGCTCGCCTCTGGAGGGCGCCGGTTCCATCCCGGCACCCTCTTCCGGCGTCAGCCGAAGCAGCAGCATCGGCACGGCGATGTACACAATCGCCGTGGCGGCGGCCACAACGCCGGAGTCGTTGATCAGCAGCGCGGCGACCGCGCCGACGGCACTTGCGGCGAACCCGTGCATCAAATATGGGTGCCGCTCCTGCCACCGGCGGAACATGCCGCGCTGGAGCCATACCGTCACCGCCATCACGAACAAGGCGGTGACCAGCAGCTTGCTCCAGGAGGAGACGCCGATCAATCGCCAGTTCATCCGCAGCTTGCGGATGACCATATCGGCGATGGCGTCATAGCGTCCCTCCTGGAGCAGCCGCATCGCGCGGCCGATGTGGCTCTCCTGCGCGG